>JALRDR010000419.1 GCA_023262145.1 Planctomycetaceae bacterium
GGCGAGCCCAGAAGTGAGCCAGCCCTTCGCGTTCAGCGAATCCAGCGGCGCCAACACCACCTCGGTGATACAGCTGAGACATCGCTTCACTGTACTCGCGGAAAGACTCCCCTTCGTTCCGGCTGCTGGCCATGACGATTCCCTCAACCAGCTGGTCGTAGGGAACATTGTCGCGAACACGCTGCTCAATCCAGGCATACCACTGCTTTGATGCTTCCGCACGGACAGGAGTCACGTTGTTCAGTTTATCGTCGCTGTTGCCGGTAAAATCGCAGAGTTTGGTGGTCCACCACGCCACATAACCAGGACGCCCAAGCAATTCTTCGATCTTGAGAGCCCGCTTGTCGGCAGACGGATCGCTGAGGAACTGATCGATCTCCTGTGGTGTCGGAAGCGTGCCGGTTACGTCCAGACTGGCGCGACGCAGAAATTCTGCATCGGAACACAGGTCGGACTGAATAATGCCAACCTTGCGCAGCTTCTGCACAACCAGACGGTCAACCTCCGTGGGTGCCGGCACGTCCGGGTACTTGTCGCCAAACTGATCCGTCACCGGACGAATCACCGGAACCGGAACGACTGCGCTGTCATAGAATGCGACGACATGCGTATCGCCGGGATCGCCGGAAATCACTACGCCGTCCTGTGAAATCTCGGCAACCTGATCATCGTTGCTCTGGAAACGACACAGCGCCGTTACGTCTTCCCGTGTCCCGTCACTCCACACCGCAACAGCCTGCAATTCCTGCGACTGACCGGCGTCGGAAAACAGGAGTTCTGATGGGGTCACCTGCAGCTGGAGCAGTTTCGCAGGCTGCTCCGGACGCTGAGGCGCCTCAGCCTGCACCCAGCGCAGCACCAGATGATGTTCCCAGCTGCCTGCCTTCAGACGCTGACCACCCTCATGCTGCACCTGCATCAGTGCCTTCTGCAAAATCAGACTTTCTTCCGGAGTCTCCGGATCAAGCCGTCCGTACAACTCTTCGTGGTCTGTGCTGAAGTCGTAACCGAACAGTGACAGTCGAAATCCACCCCGCCCCTGGAACGAACCATGACAGGCACGGCCATTGCACCCCAGTTTGCCCAGCAGGGGGACGATATGTCGCTGGAAATCCGGCACTTCATCTGTGCCGTCCAGTGCAGAAAAACGTTGCTGCACCGACGCCTGTACCACCTCGTCTGCAGCCCGCGCCGCTGACAGGCAAAGTAAAGCGACCCCGCAGGAAAACAGCGTTGCTGCCTTGAACATTCTTGCTCTCCAGATCATCACTTGCCCTTGCCGTTTCAGCTGCAAAGCAACTGATCAAAGTCTTCGCCCAGTCGAACTCCGCAAGATAACCAAATCCCTGATATAAACACCATTCCGAACTGTTCACAGTCGGATCATTCTGTGGCAAATCTGCCGACGCAGGATGATTTTCGAAACGGCCACGATGCATGTTTACAGATCGACCCTGCTGGCTGCCTTTCTCACTTCTGCCGTCCGGGCGACGTCTGTCCGATTATGGACACGTCCGACCGCAGTCCCTCAGCCGTCCCCCAGGCTGCTGTCTGGTGCCCGACGCCGCTGTCTGCAGGTCACCACTTATCGTCAACCGCGTTTGAGTTTGAGGATTTGAGCGACAATCCTTTGGATTTCGGAGTCACCGTCGGCGGCGACCGTCTGATCGATCAGGGATCGCCTGCAAGGGGAAAATTTTGCGCAATTCGCCAGACTTCCTTCCTGCTCCAGCGACGATCAGTGCCGTCGACCGTAAACTCCTGAGCAGCCTTTTCCGCAGTCCATCCGGGAAACCTGTGGACTTTGCGGACACAGAACGCAAACTTTGCCTCTTCGCCCCCGTTTGCCGCAACGGGCCAATCGGAAAAACCCTCAGAACTACCAGAGCAGGCACTTTCCGTCGTTTTTTCAGCGGCATCCCCGCTCTTCTGTTGGTTTCCCAATGGGCACTGCGTCCGATATTCCAGAAGGAATTTCGGTTGCATTGCGCGCACACCGGTGAATGTGTTTGTCAGCTCAACGCAGTATCTGTCGGGATCAAAAGATGGCTTCCAACTACGGCGTTCGAAACCTCTTCAGCAGTTTGTTCAAAGTCAACGACACCCGCAGACGAACTCGTCTACAGGCCGTGCAGAGCAGCGAGCAGCTTGAAAGTCGTCGTTTGCTGACGCTCAATGTGCCGGTTCTGAACAGCCTTCTGGGCGCACCGGTGACTGTTTATCTGGACTTCGACGGGCACACAGAAACAGATGCTGGCTGGACAAGCAGCAACAACAACAATCCGATTGTCACTCCAGCGTTCGATCTCGACGGGGATGCCACGGATTTCAATGCTGAAGAATTGCGGCGGATCGAAGAGGTCTGGTATCGCGTTTCAGAGGACTACAGTCTCTTCAACGTGAATGTCAGCACAGTTGAACCTGTTGCGATTCGCGATTTTGAATCCATCCGCGTCGTCATCGGAGGTGATGGAGCGTGGTTTGGCAGCGCCGGCGGAGTGGCATTTCTGAACGCCTTCAGCAATGGTGCGTCGAATACCTGCTGGGTATTCCCCGCTCAGTCGGGCAACAGCGGCTACAACCTGGCAACGGTTACCTCTCACGAAACCGGGCACACATTCGGTCTCAATCACCAGTCTGAGTACGACGCAAACGGAAACCTTGTCAATCAGTACTTCGGTGGCACCGCATTTTCCGCGCCCATCATGGGTGTGGCCTATGGCTCAAACCGCGACATCTGGTGGCGGGGTCCCACGCCTTCCGGCGTAAATGTCATCCAGGATGACATGGCCACGCTGACACGGCCGGCGAACCGCGTTTTCACCTTCCGCAGGGACAACTTTGGGGACAGCATCAATACAGCAACGCAGCTGAACGTGACCAGCCCGAATATCACGGTCTCCGGGGTACTGGAGCAGAACAACGACCGCGATATTCTGAAGTTCGAGACCAACTCCGGCGACATTTCCTTCAGCGTCAACGGTCTGGATCTGAATGTCGTCTACCCTGGCCGCAATCTGAAGGCCGGTGCTAACCTCGATGCCATTCTGCGGCTCTACGATTCCTCCGGGAATCTGCTTGTTGAGGACAATCCCAGCCCTTCGCTGAGCGCCAGCGTCTCAGCAAATGTCGCAGCCGGCGTGTACTATATCGAAGTCACCAGCACGAATGAGTATGGCGCCATTGGTCAGTACAACCTGACCGGCACGGTGATCCCGCTTCCGACAACACCAACCATGCTGGCTCCTACCGGCACTCTGACTCAGCCGCTCCCCGTGTTCCAGTGGACTGTCGGGGCAAATGCCGATTACTACGAACTTGAAGTCGACGACCTGACCCGCGGGGCGGTGGGATTCTACACTCAGAATGTCACCGGGACTGTGCACGAAGCGCTGTCGCAATTTCCGGAAGGCGACTTTGTGGCTCGCGTCCGTACGGTTGCTGCGGACGGCACCTTCAGTGAGTGGAGTAACGACCTCTCATTCAGCATAGACGTGCCTCTCGCCGGCATCCCGCAGCTGATTCGACCCACCGGGGAAATTGGCGATTCGTTCCCCACCTTCGAATGGACTTCCGTTCGTAACGCTGCCTCCTACGGTCTGATCGTCAATAACGTCGCCACCGGCGAACGCGTGATCTTCAAGACAGCATATATCGGCACGACCTACAGGCACTTCGACACTCTCGCTGACGGAACCTACGTGGCGCGAGTACGAGCCTCGAACTCCGTCGGTGAACTCAGTGACTGGAGTCCTCCGGTACAGTTCGTGATTGATTCACCGGCACCTGAAGCCACGACACTGACCGCTCCCTTCTCGGTCACCTCCAGTGTGAATCCACGCTTTGTCTGGAAAGCAGCGAATAGTGCGGCCTACTACGACCTGTGGGTCAACAACAATACGACCCGCAAGGCACAGTACCTGCGCAAGACTGATCTCCCGGGTTCAGCAACCTTCTATGACCCGCCAAAATTCGACCAGGGCAGTTACACGGCCTGGATTCGAGTTCTGAATGGCAACGGTGAAGCGAGCATCTGGAGCGCTCCGCTGAACTTCACCGTGGATCTGCTCCCACCAAACCGAACCCGACTGACAGGCCCGCTCGACGATAATGGCTCAGCGTTCATCACGACACTCAATCCCACCTTTGAGTGGGATGCCGCCGATCGTGCTGTTCGCTACGACCTGTGGGTCAACAACCTTTCGACCAGCGAGTACCAGATCATCCGCCGAGATGACATTACGGAAACCAGCTTTACGGCCCTCTCCAATCTGACTCAGGGCAACTACCGCGCATGGGTTCGCGGCATCAATGCCGCAGGGGAAGTTGGTCCGTGGAGTCAGTACTTCTCATTCGTGATCGACGAACCAACTCCGCTGAAGCCGACCATCGTGGCGCCCGTCTCCAACCCGGCGGGTTCCGTGGATGTCGCCAACCCGACCTTCATCTGGGAAATCGATACCGATGCACCGGCTTACGAGTTTGAACTGTACGAGGTCAATTCGAACACCGGAGCCCGAACGCTGCTGATCTCGGAGACGAACCTGACGGACAAATCCTTCACTGTCCCCAACAACAAGCGGCTCAGTGAACGCACCTACGTGGCCCGGGTTCGAGGCGTGAATAACTCCGGCGATCTGGGTACGTGGAGCAACGAGCACCTGATCCGCATCGATGTGCCCAACCCGGTGACACCACGTATCGTCGGCCCCGGAGGAACGCTGAACGATTCCACCCCCGTGTTCCGCTGGATTCATCACTCGGCAAGCTTCCGCTACGAACTGCTGATTCGGGACCTGGAACGGGATGAAATCCTCGTGCTGCAGGTTCGCACATTCCAGCTGGATCCGACCAATACAGATGCCGTCTATACGCTGCCGGATGCCAATGCTCTGCGGAATGGCACCTATCGATTCTGGGTCCGCTCGTTTAATTCCCTGAACGAAGCGAGCAACTGGAGTGACTCTGCTGTATTCGTCATTCAGGCTGCTGTTGACATGCGTGACGCTGTCGACATGCAGGACGCTGCCGTCGAACTTACGGCAGTTCCGGAATCACTGCTGCCCCGCCAGCAACGCGATGCAGCGACGGTTGCCCTGCCTGCTGCCGTCGAGGTCGCGGAGCAGCCTGTCGTAATGACGCAACAGAACCCCGATGCAGTTCCTCCGCTGCCGGCTGAACCATACCTTCCTGGCAACATTGAACTCATCAACAAGGCTCTGCTGAGCATGGTTGATGATCCGGAATCTGAACTGAACAGCTGAAGCCCTGTGCTCAGATGATCCATCTGCCAGACCGGTACCTGTCTCAGGTACCGGTTTTTTTCCGTCAGTCACTGGGCAACGAACTGCCTGCGCTCGCGGCCAGCAAGAAACCGGCTGCCGGCTCCTTCGCCGCGTCGCCGCCGGCAATACTTGTCTCAGATGATCCCATGCAACGGACCACCGGGGCCGCCCAGTGCATCGACACGCCGCACAATCTCAGGGTCAGACACAAGTGGCGGTGCGTTGTGTGGCTTCAGTCGAGCGTCGATCACCAATGAACCACGGCAGCCCCAGTGCTTGTCTTCCGTGAACGATCGAATCCCGTACACGTCCGCTGCCGGATTGCTGCGGGTAAATGTCAGCCACAGAAAATTCCGCAGCGACTCTGCACAGAAGGGGCCGTCATCACAGAGAATGATCAGGGGCCAGCCCTGCAGCCAGTTCCCGGCAGCATTCTCCTGTTCCCGGCAGAATCGTTCCGCAATGCCGTCAGAACAATGAGGCTGCCCGACGTGTGCAGGTGCTGTCACTGACAGCACTCCGGGAAGACAACAGCGTGGATCGCCGAAACCATCCGGCAACCACGTATCGCTTCCCAGCTCAGTAGCCAGCTCTCGCCGCGCAGGTCCTGCAGCTGCGATGACAAGTTTGGAACCGGAATTCAGACCAGACCCGCTGTAATCAAGAGTGTCCATCGTCGTACAGGTCTGGAAATGCAGATCGCGGGTCCAGTCCACTCGACGCAGCATGTGCTGAAAGAATGCGGCGATATCGTGGATATCCAGACCAGGATCATCTTCGCGAGCACAGATCCAGAGATACTTCGCCAGCGACAATTGCCCCTGTCCCAGAATTGCATTTGCATTGGTGAGCAGTTCCTGCGGCTGCCGCTCCTCCGCCCACGGCACGTAGCGTTCGCTGCCGATCGCCAGCAGCAGCGGATGAACCCCGGCCGCATCGACCGCATGCACCGCATGTACTCCTGGAATCACGGCGGAGATCGCCGGCCCTGTCAGCTCATGAATCAGCTGACCAAACACGGTGTCTTCCTGCGGGGGGCGTCCCACGACGGTGAATGGCCAGATCGCGTCCCGTCGATGCAGCACCGCATCCACTTTCATGACCGGGAAGTCATGTGCCAGGCTGTAGTACCCCAGATGATCTCCGAAAGGCCCTTCCGGCAGAACGCGATCCGGATCCACGGTACCGGAGATGCAGAAATCCGCTTCGGCACAGATCATCGGTCTCCCGGGCTGCCGCACCATGCGCACCGGGCGACGCGACAACGCCCCGGCAAACGCCACCTCCGGGAAGTTATCCGGCAGTGGCATGACCGCTGCCACAGCCAGCGACGGAGGCCCTCCGACAAGCACATTCACGCGAAACGGAAGTCCCTTTTCGATTGCCGCGGAGTGATGAAAACCAATGCCGCGGTGCAACTGGTAATGCAGACCGATCTCTTCATTCGGCCGATACTGATTGCCGCTGAGCTGAACTCGGTACATCCCGACGTTGGAACCCATGTAGCCCGGCCGCTCCGGATCTTCCGTGTACACCTGAGGCAAAGTCACGAATGCCCCGCCATCCAGCGGCCAGCTCTTCAGCTGCGGCAACTGATCAACGGTGGTACGACATTCCATCACCGGACCTGTGCGACAGGGAGCAAATCGCATTGCCGCAACAGTGCGCAGGGTGCCGGGAATCTGCAACGGGTTCCTGAGCAGCCAGAGGGGATCCTTCCGCAGCTGCACGAGGTTGCCAACTGTCTGCAGAGAATCACGAAAAATAAATCGTGCCCGTTCCAGTGTCCCGAACAGATTACTCACCATCGGAAAGGAGCAACCTGCAACATTTTCAAACAGTATCGCGGGCCCGCCATGTTCACAGACCCGACGATGAATCTCTGCCGCTTCCAGATCTGCACTCACTTCCTGCGACAGACGCAACAGATGTCCGTGGCGCTCCAGATCCGCTATGCACTCCCTGAGATTCCGATAACCCATAACAGTCTCCGTGGCGTCAACAGGAACGAGCAGTTCGTTGGCAGTTTCGTCTGGCTCACATCCTTACCAGTCAGACAATAGACGATCTGTGAGAATCGGCCACACCTGCAGCGGGCTGCCGTCGGCAGATTCTCCCTGCCGGTGCCGTCGACAGGCACAGCCCCGCACCTTCTGCCGCAGCCTTGTTTTCGAAACAATCGGCACCGGATTCAGGAGCTCACAGGTTTCGGCCGGAAACGTACCGCCACTGTCGCACAGATCCGTATAATCTGTGTTCGTTCAGAATCACCATGACAATGCATTTTCCTTCAAACAGACTCCCTGTGCATCGCCGCAGGCTGCAACAAATCCATGACACAGATTGACTGGGATGACTTCGCTGAACAGACGCCCTCCACCGCTGAGGTCCGTCTGCTCGGACGTGTCGATCTGCCATCCGCGCTGGCACTGCAGAAACTCATGATGCACGAGGTAGGTCTGCAAAGCAGAGTGCAGGCGGTGATCATGTTGTGTGAGCATCCGCCGGCCGTCACAGTAGGCTTCGGGGCCAGTCTGCTGGAACTTCCGGTGGATCCCCGTGAACTTCAGTCACGACTCATTCGAGTGCATCGGCTGCACCGTGACGGCCATGCCATTCTGCACCAGCCCGGGCAACTGGCAGCCTACGTCATCGTCTCCCTCACCGAACTCTGCATCAGTCATGAAGAATTCCGTCATCGACTGCAGCAGGCCGTGCTGCTCACCTGTACCGACCTGCAGGTACCTGCCAGAATTGACCCTGAAGATCCGACGGCGATCCTTGGTCGGCACGGAGTGATTGCTGAACTGGGCCTGGGGCTGGAAAAAAACGTCACTTCCTTCGGCATCTTTCTGAACGTCAGTTCACGACTGGATGAAGCTCGCGAAATCGGCCGCGGGTTAATGAATGAACGGATTTCCTCGCTGAATGCCGAGCGTGTTCGCCCCACTCCCATGCATCAGATTCGTTCCAGCCTGGCGATTCACCTGTGTGACCAGCTGGGCTTTCCGGACTACCATATGCACTCTGGGCATCCTTTTCTCACAAGAACGCGAGCATTGATACATGACCGGTCTGCCAATTCTTGACCAGCATGGTGAAGGCCACGGCCATCATCACCCAGTCACTGCCGATCCCGGAGCAGCTGTCCGACGACTTCCCCGCTGGCTCAAACGACCGCTGCCACAGCCGGGCATGGCCTACACCAGCGACGTCATTGCCGACCTGAATCTGGAAACCGTCTGCGAGAGCGCGCGCTGTCCCAATCGTACGGAATGCTGGTCATCGAAGACTGCCACATTCATGATCGGGGGCAATGTCTGTACCCGCCCCTGCGGATTCTGCTCCGTTCCCAAGGGCAAAACTGAAGAACTGGAACTGGATGAACCTGAACGCGTCGCAGAGGCAGCAGAACGGCTGGGCCTGCGCTATGTTGTCCTGACATCCGTCACCCGCGACGATCTGCCGGATGGTGGCGCTGATCACTGGTACCGCACAGTCGTTGCTGTTCGTGAACGGACCGGTGCTCAGGTGGAAGTTCTTGTCCCGGACTTTCGTGGCGATCGCGCGGCTGTCACACGCGTCATTGAATCCCAGCCCGATGTTTTCAATCACAACACCGAAACGGTACCGCGACTGTACCACCGCGTTCGTCGCAATGCGGACTACCAGCGAACACTGAACCTGCTGCAGCAGGTCAAGCACGAAGCGCCGCATATCCCCACCAAAAGCGGCCTGATGCTGGGCCTGGGAGAAACACAGGAAGAACTCTTCGACGTGCTTGCCGATCTTCGTGCCGTTGGCTGCGATATGCTCACACTTGGCCAGTACCTGCAGCCTTCCCCGGAACATCTTCCCGTCGAACGATTTCTGCCACCGGAAGAATTTGAAGAGATCGGCAAGCTGGCAGAAAAGCTCGGCTTTAGTATGGTAGCCAGCGGACCGTTTGTTCGCAGCAGCTATCATGCCGGCGAAATGGCAGCACAACTGTCCTGACGGCCCACGACAATTCCCGCCACTTCCGCGCTTACAGGCCGGGCCCGGTTATGCCTTCAGCAGAACAGTATCTGAAACCGGAAGTCATCCGGAATATTGCTCGCCTTGACCTGCGGGCCCGATTTATCGTCGAAGGACTGCTCTCCGGATTGCACGCCAGCCCGTTCCAGGGCTTCAGCGTCGAATTCAGTGAACATCGCCGCTACGAACCAGGTGATGATCCGCGGGACATCGACTGGCAGGTCTTCGCTCGCACTGACCGCATCTACATCAAACGCTACCAGGCAGAAACAAACATCACCGGCTATCTGCTGATGGACCTGTCTCGCAGCATGGGCTATACGTGGCGACAGAATCTGACGAAATTCGACTACGCAATCTGTCTGGCCGCAGCGATCAGCTATCTGATGATCCACCAGCAGGACCCGGTGGGCCTGATGACGTTCGATGAAACGCTGCGGGCCAGCCTGCCCGCCCGCAGCCGCAGGTCACATCTCGCCGATATCCTCTCAGTACTGCAGCAATGCCAGCCCTCCGGCAAGAGCATGATTGCCGAAAACCTGATGCGGGCCGCCGCGATGATCCGCCATCGCAGCCTGATGATGATCATGTCCGACCTGCTGTCAGACCCCACTGACATCCTGCAGGCGGTTCGAGCCATGCGGTTTCGCGGACACGACGTGATTCTGTTCCATATCCTTGATGAAGCCGAAGTCACATTCCCGTTCTCCGGCAGTGTCGATCTGCTCGAACCCGAATCTTCCGATCACGAAATCGTCGATGCCAGTGCCATTCGAGCAGACTATCTGCAGGCACTGGACGAAATGCGAACACAGTATCGCAGCACCTGCCAGTCGATCGGTGCGGACTATGTGCCGCTTGACACCAGCATGCCTTTCGACACCGCGCTCGTGGAATACCTTTCGCAGCGACAGGCGCGCTTCTGACACTCAGCGCTGCTGTGCCGCTCCATGATCATGCCCGTGATCGTGCAGCTTGCGCAGATGCTCCGGTAACTCATAGTCACCGCGCTCCACGAATGCCAGCAGATCCATGATCTGTTCCTGCGTGAGTGTATTAAGCAATCCGGTGGGCATGGCTGACGTCCGCAGCGGCAGCTGTTCTTCCACATCGCTGCGTCGTACCTGTGTGAGCAGATTTGGTGTGAGCAGACTGGTGGCCACCTGCAACACACCATCTGCATCCTGCATCACCACACCGGTCACCACACGTCCGTCCAGCAGCAGGAACTGTTGCGCTCGAAAGTCCTCATGGATTGTCAGTGACGGTTCCAGAATATGACGCAGCAGCTCCCGCCCCTTCAGCTTCTTCACCGACTCCGTGAGCTTTGGCCCCAGATTGACCCCGTGGCCTGAGATCATATGACACTGACTGCACTTCGCTTTCACGAACGCGGACATCCCGCGGGCAATCGCCTCGTCTGACTGCGAAGCAATCTCTGCAGGCACATCCGCAAAGTCCTCAATCGACCATTCCCTGACAATCTGTGGCACACTTTCCTGCAGCATTCGCTCCGCATCGGCGTCCGTCTCAGCCACCACCATGCGCCCATTCATCACCACCCAGTGCCCCGGAAACGTACACAGATAGGGATAGATGCCCGGTGTCTGTGGTGCCTCAAAACGCAGCACGTCGATCTGAGCCGCCCGTGATGGCCCGATCATGGATGTGGCCTGCAGGATCAGTTCACTTTTTTCCGGCGGCAGAAAATCTGAAGTGGCATTCCGCGGATCACGAGCCATCGCGTTGGCCGCAGCCCCCACCTCCTCCTCGCTGCCCGGCAGCAGGATCGCCAGATTGTGATCGGTCGCGTCGGAGTTGGAGAACACCAGCTTGACCGGCTGGCCAGGTCGAACCACAAACTGTCGCGTTGTAAACAGCATGCGTTCCGGGATGCAGCTGATCCGTAACTGCTTCAGCTCAGACCGTTTGTCAAACTCGCGTTCTTCACGCGTCGGCTTCGGTTCCTGAATTCTGTCTTCCCGGGCCGCCGCCTGCAGGATTCGGGGCACCGGCGATGTCAGGTCGTTCTCCCAGTAGCGCCGCATCGTTCGCGAACCCAGTGCACAACGAATCGCATACGCCACGTGACCACTGCGGGGATACCGCAGCACATCCAGCATCGCGTTGTAGGCTCCCTCGCTGCCAATCCATGAGGCAGCCATCGATGCCTCCATCCGCACAATTCCGTGAGGATCATTCGCCGACTGTCGCAGCAGAGCGATTCCATCCTGCATCCAGATATGCCAGTAACGCAGTTGCTGAGTCGCGGCGGCTCTGGCCAGATGATTCTCACTGCCCAGCAGCTGACGAATCAGATCCGTCGGCGTCTTCCGCAGATTACTTTCCTGCACCGCTGCAGGCTGCGGCAGCTCTACCGATTCCGCCATCGTCGCCAGCCCGATACTGCGATACACCCAGATGCTTTCCAGCAGATGATGCTCGTAACGCGGGTCCTGTTCATCCAGTCCGTCCACCCACTTCTCCAGCGCTGATCGGACATCGCCGGCATCACGATTGCGCAGCTCGCGCCGCGCCAGATACCGCACAGCTGGTTCACGACGCTGCAGCAGATCCAGCAGATCGACCTCACTCGCCTGAGCCACCTGCGGCAGCTGCGTCAGCTCCCGACCCTTTGCTGTGATTCGCCAGATGCGACCTGAATGCCGATCGCGACGATCATCGCGGAGCGAATACTGCATGTGCCCCTTCACCGGATTGTACCAGTCGCAGACATACAGATCGCCCCGTGGGCCGAACTGCAGATCCACCGGAATGAAGCTGAGGTTGGTGGAAAACAGCAGATCCCCCACATACTCCTCTTCGAACCCGGCTGCCCCCTCCTTCCACTTGTGAATCTCAACCCGATTTGTCGGCTTGTAGCGGACCTTGATGAAGTGACCCTGCAGCTCATCCGGAAAAGCGGGTGTCTCCACAAACTGGTGCCCGCAGACACCCGAATAGGCCTGCAGCCCGCTCGGCACCGGATGCTGGTCAGGGTAGGGCGGATCAAGGGAATGAAATGCCGCAGCGTATACCGGATGACTGGCCAGATGCTGCCCCCAGTCATCAAAAGTGACGCCCCAGGGATTGGTGCTGCTGTACGTTCCGAAACTCAGCAGGCGATGCGTCCGCGGCTCAAACCGAAACCAGCCACTATTCTGCTGACGCACCGGTCCATACGGCGTTTCCACCTGGGAATGGTGAAAGACCGATTCCCGCAGAATCAGATCACCGTCCGGAGTCCACGTGAAATCGTGCAGTGAGTGATGCGAGTCCTCCGTGCCGAATCCCGACAGAACGACGGTCTTCACATCCGCCCGATCATCACCGTCCGTATCCTGCAGAAACGTCATGTTCGGCTGCTCAGATACGTAAACTCCACCGTCACCAAATTCAAACGACAACGGTATATGCAGGCCCTCAGCAAAGGTCTTCGCCGTATCCGCTCGACCGTCTCCGTCGACATCCTCCAGAATGACCAGCTTGTCATCCGGAGCATTCCCCGGATACACGTGCGGATAGGTCGTGGAACAGCTGACCCACAGCCGCCCCCGTGAATCCCACCGCATCTGAATCGGATTGGCGATCTCCGGAAACTGTTCTTCACCGGCGAACAGGTTCACCTCAAAACGCGGATCCATACGAAATGCCCGCTGTTCCTCTGCTGCCGGCAGCCACTCATTCGCACCGCGACTCTGAGCCACTGCGGGGAGATCCGGCAGGCCGGAATCGTCAGGCTGCTCCGACACTGCTTTGCCGGCTGCCAGCTCATGAATCCGACGATCTCTGCTCTGCACCATCAGATCGAAGTTACGCATGGCCGGCAGAAAATCCAGATAGCCGTAGGTGCCGTTTCTGCCCCCTGTGTAATAAAACGTATTCAGTGGGCGAAAGCGACGAAAGTACTGCTGGTTGCGATCCACAATGGCATCCACCAGCTGCGGATTCGGCTGCGGAGCTGGGCTGCCAAAGAGCGCCCCAAACAACGCCTCTGAGAATTCCAGGTCACCCTGCTGATTCAGATGCACTCCATTGATGGTAAGGTCTGATCCCGGACTGCGCATCGCCAGTTCCGTCTGTTCAAACACGTCCACAAACCCGGCCCCCTGTTCTGCAGCTACTTCCCGCATTACGGTGATGTACAGCTGCAGCTGCTCGTTATTGCGATCAGCCGCATTGACGCGACTGACATTCTCACAGGCCACCGGTGAAATCAGGACCACCTGAGCCGCACTCGTGCCGTTGAAAGCGCGTGTCTGCAGTTGCTGTACCCTCGCGGTCAGCTGCCTGCGGAAATCGTCCAGCCCTGCCCCCCCGGCAAAGGACTCGTTGAATCCGAAGGCTGCCAGAATAATGTCCGCCCGCTCGTGCGTCAGATGCTGCTCCGTGTCTGCAAAGTTGGCCGGACGTGGTTCCAGAGCCACTTCATCCGCAGCCCAGGCCAGATGCCGCACAATCAGTTCCTGCTCCGGAAACTGCTGCTGCACCATCGCTTCAAACTGACCGAATTCACCATTTCGCTCCAGCAGCGTGTTTCCGATGAGCATGATGCGAGCGCCGCGTTGCGGACGCAGTGGCAGCTGAGTCCGCAGTGCCTCCGCCGCTCCAGCACGGGGAGCCGTCGCCGCATAGATTCCAAAGGCGTCGAATTCCCCATTTTGTTCACCCTGCTGAGCCTCACACAAGCCGGCACTCAGAACCAGGATACTCAGCAACAGTCCGCCGCGAATGGAATAAACTCTCTGCATGTGTTGTGGTCACCTTCAGCGTTGATCGGGCAGGCGCTCTTTTGCTCCTGCAGCCCCACGCCAACAATTGGCGCCAGGCACTGCTGCAGCTGCGCTGCGGCATGGCGGGGCTTGTGATCCTGCCCTCGGTTGGTGAGAATGGATCGTCTCAGCCCACCCCCCATAATAACCTCGGGGAACCAGAATATGCCAACCACACCATCAGCCCGCAGCCGACAGCGTCTGCTGTACCTGATCTGCGTGATCTCTGCCGGATTCGCCACGGATCTCCTTGCCGCTGATGAACCCGGCGATCATTTCGAATCGCGAATTCGACCGCTGCTGACCAGCCATTGCATCAAGTGCCACGGACCGGATGAACAATCCGGCGGCCTGCGACTGGACTCCCGCGCTGCGATCCTGCTGGGCGGTGACCACGGACCGGCCGCCGTGCCCGGGAATCCTCAGCAAAGCCTGATCCTGCAGGCGGTAGCACGCACGGGTGAACTGCAGATGCCACCGGAGGATGCACTTCCGGCAACGGCGATCGATGCCATGACCGAGTGGATTCAGGACGGTCTCAGCTGGCCGGACACGGCTGCACCGCTGGCATTATCCATCGCCGAACGCGCTGGCCAGCACTGGGCCTATCAACCCATTCAGGACCCCGCAGTTCCCGACTATCCGGGCGAAACTCCCATCGACGCCTTTCTGCTGCAGCGGCTCCATCAGGCTGGCCTCGACTTCTCTCCCGCCGCCAGTTCACGCACGCTGGTACGACGATTGAGTTATGTGACCAGCGGCATGCCGCCGCAACTCTCAACGGTGCAGCACATGGACACCACGGATGCTGCTGCCTGGATGCAGCTTGTGGACCAGTTCCTCAGCAGCAAAGCCAGCGCCGAACATCGCGCGCGGCAATGGCTTGATCTCGTCAGATACTCCGACACCAAGGGCTATGTCTACGGGCGAGAACAGCGATTCTGGACTCACGCGTGGAGCTACCGAAACTGGCTGATCAACGCGATTCAGGAAGACATCCCGTATGACCGATTTCTGACGCTTCAGATCGCAGCCGATCTGCTTCCGGACGCGCGACCGGAAGACGCCGCCGCGATGGGGTTTCTGACGCTGGGGCGTCGTTTCCTTGGAGTCCGCAGAGATATCATTGATGATCAGATTGATGTGCTGACGCGGGGCACCATGTCGCTGACCGTCGCCTGTGCACGCTGCCATGATCATAAATATGATCCCATTCCCACAGCCGACTACTACTCCCTTTACGGTGTCTTCAACAGCTCTCGTGAGTCGTTGCGGATGCTGCCACCCACAACGGACCAGCAACGTCAGTTCCTTGCAGAATACGAACAGAAGTGTGAGGAACAACAGCAACTGCGACAGGAACGCCGGCGGATCACTGCCGCCCGCATTCGTGAACGGATTGCCGACTATCTGGCTGCACAACTGCAGCTGGACCGCTACCCGGAAGCAGGCTTCGACCAGATCCTCGCCACCACCGACCTGTTGCCGTCGTTCGTTCATCGCTGGAGAGATCATCTGCTGCTGGCTGAACAAACCGCAGATCCGATCTTCGTGCCGTGGCACGCCTTCAGAAATCTGCCACCCGAGGAATTCGCAGAACGAACGACCGAAGTCACTCGGGAACTACAGAATCTGCCTGAGCTGGCTGTGAATCCATCGGTGCTGGAACAGTTTCGTGATGCACCACAGTCGTTCGCTGACGTCGTGCAGCGGTATGCCCGCCTGTTCCTGCAGATCGACAGCGAATGGCAACAGTCCTCCGGCGATGGCGGCAGCACCGCGTCGCTCAGCAATGAACATGACGAAGCTCTGCGGCAGGTTCTGTACCACCCCAGTGGTCCCTGCTTCGTACCCGATGAACCGATCATGAGCACGGAGGGCGACTACGATACGGCCACCTGCAATGAGCTCTGGAAAAAGCAGGTGGAACTGGAGCAGATGATTCTCAACTCTCCTGCCGAGCCGGCCTTTGCGCTGCTGCTGACCGATCGCGCAGCCCCGGTGGCTCCACGAATCCTTGTTCGTGGAAACCCCGCCCAGCCCGGCGATCCCGTGCCGCTTCAGCCGCCGCTGTTGCTCACGGGCCCGGATCGGCAGCCATTCTCTTCCGGCAGCGGACGCCTGCAGCTGGCCCGCATTATCACCGACAGCAGGAACCCGCTGACCGCCCGAGTCGCCGTGAATCGTGTCTGGATGAGTATCTTCGGAAAGGGCCTTGTTGCCACACCAGGAGATTTCGGCATGCGATCCGAGCCGCCATCCCATCCGCAGCTGCTGGACTGGCTGGCATCCCGACTGATTGAGGACGGATGGAGCATTCGATCGCTCTACCGCAGAATCCTCGCCACCCGCGCATTTCGTCAGGCCTCCGCCAGTTCAGACCAGCATGCCGTCGCAGCAGAATCTGATCCGGCAAATCAGCTGCTCTGGAAAATGAACCTGCATCGGCTCAGCTTTGAAGAGCTGCGGGACTCCCTGCTGTTCGCTTCCGGAACACTCGATCCAACCCCGTCAACAAAGCCCGCGGAGCTGCTGAAGGCACCGTGGAATCGTCGGCGAACGATTTACGGTCTGGTTGACCGTCAGTTCCTGCCAGCAGCCTTCCGCACCTTTGATTTCGCCAGTCCGGACCTGCACACACCTGTACGCAGTCAGACGACAATACCGCAGCAGGCACTGTTCCTGATGAATCACCCACTGGCCCTCGAACAGACCCGCGCACTCGCCACAGCTGTCCGCGATCTGCCACCTGAACAGCAGGTTCAACTGCTGTACGAACGCACGCTGCAGCGCAGTCCCGGTACATCTGAAAAACAGGCCTGTCTTGCTCTGCTGCATGCGCCAGCCGCGCCAGCACTCATCCCGCCGCCAACAGCGGAGCAGTGGTCCTATGGTTTTGCCGCCGTCAATGAACAGGAACAGCGTGTGGACGGATTCACCCCACTGCCACTGTTCAACGGAACCGCCTGGCAGGGGGGAGAATCGTTTCCGGATGCCAGACTTGGCTGGGTGCAGCTGACCGCTGACGGCGGGCATCCGGGAAACGATCGACAGCACGCCTGCGTGCGACGCTGGACCGCTCCCGCTGCCGGCAGGCTGAAGATTCATTCAACTCTGAAACATGAACCGGCCGCCGGTGACGGCATCCGTGCCTTCATCATCAGTTCAGGACTGGGAACACTCACATCACTCAGCATTCATCAGGCGGAACGCACCATCGACCACGCGGACATCGCCGTCAAACCGGGTGATACGCTGGACTTTGTTGTCGACATTGGCGAGCAGCTCAACAGCGATCAGTTTCTCTGGGAAATTGAGATTCGCGATACGGCTGCTTCACAGACAGTCTGGAATTCCCGAGCAGACTTTACTCCGCAGCCCAATCCCGCGCTGACGCCGCTCGAACAACTGGCCCAGGTCCTGCTCTGCTCCAACGAATTCCTGTTCGTGGACTGACATCCCGGGATCAATTCCGCCCGGAAAGACTCATCCCGAACCACCGTCGCAGCACCTGCTCACTCAGAACCGTAATCAGGCTGAACACCAGTGTTCCCAGCAGAGTGGCCGTGATCACCGTGGCGTACAGCTCAGACAGCACCAGCTGCGTCGACTTCCGCTGAATGAGTGCACCGAGTCCGGATTCTGAGGAACCTACGAAGAACTCCCCGACGATGGCGCCCACAATCGCACTGCCACTGGCTATGCGAATCCCTGAAATCAGATAGGGCAGAGCCCCCGGAACCCGCAGCCGGATCAGCGTCTGCCAGCGAGTTGCACGGTGCAGTCGGAACAAGTCCTGCAACAACGGATCCGTCTGCAGCAGACCCGTGGTCGTACTGGTAATGATCGGGAACAGACTCAGAATGCAGGCCACCAGCGCGACACTCAGAAAACCGCGGCCCAGGGAGACAATGATAATGGGAGCAATCGCAATGACGGGAACCGTCTGCAGCAGTACGGCATACGGATACAGCGCTCGGCGAATGATCTGTGACTGCGCAAACACGAAAGCGGTCACTGTTCCACAACAACAGCTGACCAGCAGTCCCCCGAGAGCCGCGACGGCTGTTCTGCCCGTTGCCACCAGCAGGCTGTCGCGAATTTTCCAGCCCGCCGTCATCACGGCGCGTGGTCCCGGCAGCAGCACGGGGCTGACCTGCAGCAAAGTCACCAGCAGCTGCCAGGCCAACCCCAGCAGGATGAGCACCAGCAGAGGACCTGCCAGCTGCAGAAGAGCACTGCTGCCACGTTGTCTGACCGAGGGTTGTTGATTCATTGCGTGAGCAGAGCCTTTGTCAGCTGATGCTGGATTTCGATCACTTCCGCTGACATTCGCCAGGTCGTGTGGTCGGCAACACGTCCGCTGGGAAGATCACACACGAGCCCGGCCGGGGCCGGCTGCAGCACCAGGATTCGATCGCTCAGAAGAGCAGCTTCCTGCAGATTATGAGTCACAAGGATCGTCGTGAGTCCGCGCGCATCGTGCAGATTCCGAACCAGTTCCTGCAGCTTCATCCGCAACAGGTCATCAACCGCCGCAAATGGTTCGTCCAGCAGCAGAATCCCCGGCCGATGCACCAGTGCCCGGGCCAGGGAAAGCCGCATCTGCATGCCTCCGGAAAGTTCCGCAGGACGCTTGCGGATATCTTCGCCACTCAGTCCGACCTGTTGCAGCAGCTGCAGCAGCTCCGATTCACTCGGTACAGCCGTCCGGCTGCCGCCCAGTTCGCAGGGAAGTCGCAGATTCGCGAGCACCGTTCTCCATGGAAGCAGAGCCGGCTGCTGAAAGACAAAACCTGGAGGTACTCTGTTGTCCGCAGAATCACCTCGCAGGAGCTGCCCTGAGGAATGTGGCTGCAGTCCTGCCAGCAGTCTGAGCAGAGTTGATTTTCCGCAACCTGACGGCCCCACAATACTGAGGAACTGGCCCGCAGGGATTTCTGCATTCAGACACTGCAGAACCGGGCCGCTGACGCTGCCGAAATCCACAGTGACATCCCGCAATTCAAACACTGCACGCTGTGATTTCGAACCGGAGATCATCCGTTTCCCGCCGTTACCCGGACTATGCTGCAAACCCATTTCTGCGAACCCATCGCTGCGGAATCAGATCCGCCGCAATCGCAAACAGATCTGCCCTCAGACTGCTTCGCATGTTAGTCTTCACCGTCGGGTATACAACTGCCTTTGCCTGCTCCAGCTGACGCAGCGGGCAGGACCGCCGGGGTGTCTTCATGAACGAATCCGAGTTTCTCCGCATCATCTCCGGAGAACGTACGGACATCACAGCTGCCATATCGCGTGTGCTGCTGCATGGACTGTCGTGGGGATACGGCACCGGTGTAAGACTGCGAAATCTGGCGTGGGAAATGGGGCTGGCCAGCGTTCACCAGCCTGCAGTCCCGGTCATCAGCATTGGGAATCTGACCACCGGTGGCACCGGCAAAACGCCGGTCACGGCACTGCTCTGCCGCATGCTTCAGACCATGCAGCACCGCCCGGGAATTCTCAGTCGTGGCTATCGAGCTCAGTCCGAGCAGGGCAATGATGAGTTTCGCGTCCTGCAGCTGACGGCACCCGGAGTTCCGCACGTACAGAACCCCGATCGAATCGCGGGCCTGCAGCGGTTGTTGCAGTCACCCGATACTGAACGGCCCGACGTGGTTCTGCTGGATGACGGGATGCAGCACCGCCGCCTCGGTCGAGCGCTCAATCTTGTCCTTGTTGACGCGAGCAATCCCTTCGGATTCGGGCGACTGCTTCCCCGCGGACTGCTCCGCGAACCACTGAACGGATTCCGCCGTGCCGACGCTGTGATCCTGACCCGCTGTGAGCTGGCTTCCGCCAGTCAGCTTGATCAGTTGGGCGACACCATTACGCAGCACGCACCGCAGCTTCGTGACCATCTGCTGCATCTGGAGTTCCACCCGACTGGTCTGCGTGACTGTGCTGGCGTCACCAGCAGACTTTCCACACTGCAGCAGACCCCTGTCTGGCTGCTCAGCGGAATCGGCAACCCGGAAGCATTTCGCCGCACCTGCGAGCAGGCGGGCGCCACCATCACCGGCACGTCGTGGTTTCCGGATCATCACCACTTCACCCCGGCAGAACTGCAGCTGGTACGACAACGCCAGGAACAGTCCGGGGCCGCATTTGTGCTGACGACGCTGAAGGATCTGGTTCGGATCCCGCCGCAGCCCGCATTTCAGGCGCTCGAAATCGAAGCCGTGCTGCCGCTGGAACAGCTGGAAACGCTGCAGCTGATGCTGCAGGACGCGATCAGTCCGTTCAGCAGCTGAATCTGATTCATACCCACCGAGGTGGCAGAAGAATCCCTTTTCAGGCAGCGTTGCCGCAGCCGAGACTCTATAATTCCAGGCGGAGTCAGCCGCTGCTGGCGACGTCATCGCCTGCCCGTGAATGGGACCTCATTTATGCACCGTTATTCCCTGCAGATCTTTATTCCAGTCTGCCTGATTGTTTTGTCGCCGTCCCTGTCTGCTCAAAAGGCTGTCAGCTTTCAGCGCGACGTGCGGCCAATTCTTTCCAACCACTGTTTCGCCTGCCACGGCACGGACGAAGCGGCTCGCGCTGCGGATCTGCGTCTGGATCGCAGAGAAGACGCTCTTGCAGCCGGGGTCATTGTCCCCGGGAATCCTGCCGAAAGTCCGCTCGTCCAGCGCATTCATTCCAGTGATGCAGACGAAATCATGCCACCGCCGGACACCGGCAAACCGCTTGACGAGCAGCAAAAAGCAACTCTCGCACAGTGGATTCAGCAGGGTGCCGAATACGAAGCACACTGGGCGTTTTCACCAATCTCGGCACCCGAAATTCCCTCCACTCGATCTGATGCGTGGTGCCGAAACGAAATTGATGCGTTTGTCCTGCAGCGACTGCAGGCAGCCGGTCTGGCTCCTTCACCCGCAGCCGATCGAGCGACACTCATTCGACGTCTGTATCTGGATCTGCTGGGATTGCTGCCCTCGCCGGAGGAAGCCGATGCATTCATCAACGACACCAGGCCGGATGCCTGGGAACAACTGGTGGATCGCCTGCTGCAAAGCCCGCATTACGGCGAACGCTGGGGGCGACACTGGCTGGATCAGGCCCGCTATGCCGACTCCAACGGATACACCATTGATGGTCCCAGAATCATGTGGCCCTATCGCGACTGGGTGATCTCAGCGCTCAACCGTGACCTGCCCTTTGATCAGTTTACCGTCGAACAGCTGGCCGGAGATCTGCTCCCGGACCCGTCGCTCAGCCAGCTGGTGGCAACTGCGTTTCACCGCAATACCATGATCAATCAGGAAGGTGGAGTAAAACCGGATCAGTTTCGACACGAAGCCCTGATTGATCGTGTGAACACCACCGGTGCCGTCTGGCTGGGACTGACCGTCGGATGTGCTCAGTGCCACTCCCATAAGTACGACCCGATCAGCCATCAGGAGTACTATTCGCTGTACGCGTTCTTTAATCGTGCCGCCGATGCCAATAACGTCTCACGGACCGTTGACGTGCAGCAGGGGCAGATGTTTGAGTGGACCGCGGAACAGCAGCAGATGCAGGAGGAACTGGCGCAGTTGCAGCAGGAACAGGATCGGCTCAAGAAATCAGCCTCCAGTATTGTGCCGCTGAATACACTGGCCTGGGACTGGAAACAGGCGGAGGTCACGGGGGTGGGAGCTTCCGGCAGCAGCATCCTGAAGATCCAGCCCGATGGTACTCTTTTCACACGCAGTCGCCCCGACGCCAATGACACACTCACCGTCAAGCTGAGCGTACCGCCGCTGGACGGTAAACCGCAGGCGGTCACCGCCGTCCGACTCCGCCTGCTGACTCATCCCGATCTTCCAGCCATGGGGCCGGGAACCGCCGGAAATGGCAATCTGGTACTGACAGAAATCCTGCTGCAGTCCGGGCCTGAGGACTATCGATTTGCACTCGCCTGGGCGGATCACAGTCAGCCCGACTTCGATGTGGCAGGGGCCATCGACCAGGACCCAAAATCCGGCTGGGCCATTAACACCAGCGCTGAAGATCGTGCTCGGGGTATCCAGATGAATGCCCCCCATGAAGCGATTTTTTCGCTCCCGGCACCCGTGGCAGCCGTCGATGACATCGTCAGTGTGGCACTCCACCATCAGCTCAACGAAAACTATCTGACCGGTCATTTTGCTGTCGATCTTTCCTTTGCAGATGTCGCCCTGAAACTGCAGCAGACCGCTTCCGCCTCCCGGCTTGCAGAAGTGAAGAATCGCATCGGTGAAATTCAGGGCCTGCTGCCCGGAAAAGGTGCCCCGGTGAAACAGATGGTGATGTCCGACCAGGACACTCCCCCGGAAACATTTCTGCTGGAGCGTGGTGATTTTCTGTCACCTGATCGTGACCGTGGCCCACTGCAGCCGGGTGTCCCCGCCGCCATTTCCGCTGC
>JALRDR010000554.1 GCA_023262145.1 Planctomycetaceae bacterium
CATTCCAGCACCACCTCAAAATGCTGATCCGTAGGCAGACACACATCCACCAGGTCGATGTCCGGATCTGCAATCAGCTGGCGATAATCGGTGTACCTGCTGAGCTCAGAGGTGTCGACCTGGCCACCGCGAGGCCCGAAGTTGCCCTGGATCGAAGTCCAGTCACCAGCCAGTTTCTGTTCATTTCGAGTACAGATGGCGGTCACTTTGGCGCCATTCAGATCCCGTGCACCTTCAAAATGCGTGTACCCCATAAACCCTATGCCAATGATGCCGATCCTGATCACGGTATGAGCCCTTCCTGCTGCAATCTGTCCTGCGATTCAACGCCCTGATCGGCTGCAGCGTATCGGAGCCGGGTGCAGATGCAAAGCAGGGCGAACGAATCACCGCCGTTTCGCTGTTCGGCTCTGACAACTGCAGCCATACCGGCAGAATCCCGCAAACCATGCAAACCAAACTTTGCGGAGGACATTTTCGGGGGTGATGACCGTGGGAAGGTTCTGTTTGGAAGGCGGCGGGATCGGAGATCCGAATACATCCAGCGCCGCTGCTGCCTTCACCGGATTCGCTCAGATTCGGGGGCTGGTTGGCTGCGGACAAATTCCGGTCATTCGGGTCGCGGGTCCGACATTGTTCCAGGAATTACGAACACGGGTACTTGCGGCAGAAAACAGGCTGCGTCGACACGGTTTCTGCCGTTAGCATTCGGCTTTTCCCGGTTCCCCTGACATAGCGCTGCACTCCCTCTGGTGGCGTCGCCTCGGAGCAGATTCATCTCATCCGACACACTGTCCCATAGCCCGGCACAGGCCCCTTCCCGGCTGATGTCGACGTCCTTCATCGGTTATCTTGCAGTCACGCTGATGACTGCGGTGAATGACAGCATGTTTCGCTGGATGATTGTGCCAGTGGGTCAGGTGATCTTTCAACGGCAGTATGGCTGGTCGCCGGAAACGGCGGACACCGTTGTGCTTTCGCTGGGCCTGGGCATTTTCATGCTGCCATTTGTGGTGTTTGCACCGTGGGCTGGCTGGGCCGCTGATCGTTTCAGCAAACGTTCATCGATTATCCAGACAAAGATTGCAGAGATTCTGCTGGTGATTCTGGGAGTGTTTGCGATCCGCATTGCCAGTTCTGCTCTGATGCTGCTGGTGTTGTTCCTGCTGGGTGCTCAGGCGGCACTGATCGGTACAGCGAAGCTGGGGATTATTCCGGAGATTGTGCGACGACGTGACATTTCAGCGGCCAATGGCTGGTCCAGTGGTGCCACACTTGCCGGGGTTATTCTCGGAACCGTTGCCGGATATGGGCTCGGTGATCGCTGCATATCTACGCCTGTCTCCGGCCAGCTGATGTCGCTCGCCGCACTCGGAGGCAGTGCGATTCTGGGCCTGATCGGCAGTCTGCTGATCCGCCAGGTTGCTCCGGCCAGCCCGAATCTGCGATTCCATTTCAACTTGTTCACCGATTCGCTGCGGGATCTGCAACTGATCATTTCACGTCGCTCTGTATTTCGTGTGTCGCTTGGAATCGTCTTCTTCTGGAGCGTCGCGGCGATGGCACAGATGGCCATTGATATTTTCGTGACCGATGAGCTGGCTGGAGATCTGGAGCGACCTGATCCCGGTCCGTTCATGGCGATGCTGGTGATTGGTGTGGGTCTTGGCAGCCTGCTGGCCGGCTGGTGGTCATCCGGTCGAGTGGAACTGGGGATGGTTCCCTTTGGCACAGTCCTGATGGGACTGGCATCGATGGCGATGTACTTTGCCACCGATTCTCCCATCGCATCGGGAACACTGCTGATCGTCATTGGAATCGGCGGTGGTCTGTTCAACATACCTCTGCAGGCCTGGCTGCAGGAACGTGTCCCGCACGATAAGCTCGGAACTGTGCTGGCATCCTGTCAGCAGCTCACGGCACTCGGTATGCTGTGCGTGGCCGGATTGTTCCTGTTTCTGCGTGAGGGGCTGAACATGAGCGCATCACAGATCTTTCTGATCACGGGGGTGAGCATGATCCCGCTCGTCTTTCTGGTTGTTGCCTTTCTGCCGCAGGCCACCTTTCGATTTTTTGTCTGGCTGCTCAGCCGTTTCGCGTACAGAGTGCGGACCTACGGCATTGAGAACATCCCGGAGCAGGGGCCGGCCTTGCTGGTTGCCAACCATGTCACGTGGATAGACGGCATTCTGATTGCTCTGGTCAGTTCTCGTCCGATTCGCATGGTCGCGTACGCGGACTATGTGGAAGGGCCGATTTCCGGTCGTTTTGCGCGGATGTTCGGCATCATTCCGATTCGTACGACCGACGGCGTGCGCTCGCTGCTGAAATCGCTCCGCACCGCCGGCGATGCGCTGCGTAATGGCGAACTGGTCTGCATCTTTGCAGAGGGTGCCATCACTCGCACGGGCCAGCTGATGAAGTTCGAACGCGGGATGATGCACATCCTGAAGGGCACAGATGCACCGGTCATTCCGGTCTGTCTTGACGAACTCTGGGGAAGTCTGTTCAGTTATGAGGGTGGTCGTTTCTTCTGGAAGAAGCCCCGCAACTGGCCCTATCCCGTTTCAATTCTGTTCGGCAGCCCGATGTGGAACGTCGAACATGAATCTCAGGTCCGCGACGCGGTCATCGATCTGCAGATTCAGTCGATGACTCTGCGAAAGGAACGCACCATGATTCCCGCTCTGCGATTTGTTCGACAATGTCGACTGGCCTGGAACCGCGTAGCCTCTGCGGATTCATCAGGCGCCAGCCTGACCAGTGGCAAACTGCTGCTGGCAGTCATGGCTTTTCGTCGGTTGCTTAATCGCATCCTGCATGCCGATACCAGGCATGTGGCTGTCCTGCTGCCGCCGTCCGTCGGCGGTGTTCTGGCCAACACGTCACTGGCCATGTGCGCAAAAGTCTCGGTGAACCTGAACTATACGCTCAGCGACGAACTGATGAATTACTGCATTCGGGAGGCTGGCGTGAAGCAGGTCATCACCAGTCGCGCATTTCTGGAGAAGAAACCTGTTGAGCTGGAAGCTGAGCTGATCTTTCTGGAGGACCTGAAGGGGCAGATTACCGGTATGGACAAAGCCCTGGCGCTGCTTTTCGCACGCCTGCTGCCGGTACGCACCGTCGCACGACTTTGTGGCCTGAAGCAGGTTGCAGCCGACGACCCGCTGACCGTGATCTTTACATCCGGATCCACAGGTGAGCCCAAGGGCGTGATGCTGTCACAGAACAACATCGGCTCCAATCTGGATGCCGTGAATCAACTCCTGCAGCTGCATGCAGCCGACCGGATTCTGGGGGTACTGCCGTTCTTCCATTCGTTCGGCTACACCATCACCATGTGGTTGCCGCTGTGCAATGAACCGTCTGCCGTATATCACTTCAACCCGCTTGATTCCCGAACGGTGGGCAGTCTGGTGGAGCAGCACGGCTGTACAATTCTTGCCGCCACACCCACCTTCCTCCGCAGCTATCTCAAACGCTGCACTGCGGAACAATTCGCGACGCTCAATCTGGTCATCTGTGGCGCCGAAAAAATGCCCGATGAACTGCGAGACAACTTCCGCGAAAAATTCGGGTTTGAGCCGATTGAAGGATACGGAACGACAGAGATGTCCCCGGTTGCATCATTCAATGTTCCGGCGTCTCGCATGGGTGCTGCTGCCGATCCGAATTCCGGGACACGGCATGGCACAGTGGGTCGAGCAATCCCGGGTGTCGCGGCTGCCGTATTCGACCCGGAATCCGGCGAACCACTGGGAATCAACAAGGAGGGGCTGCTGAAAATCAAGGGCCCCAACATCATGCTGGGTTACATCAATCAGCCTGACAAGACGCGGGAGCTCATTGAGGATGGCTGGTACAACAGCGGCGATATGGCGGTGATTGATGAAGATGGCTTCATCAGGATCACCGGCCGAATGAGTCGTTTTTCAAAGATCGGCGGCGAAATGGTTCCGCATATTCTTGTGGAACAGCACATCGCCAGCTTCATAGAAGACGAATCCTCCGACGACCCGCAGATTCTCTGCGCCGTGACGTCGGTCCCGGATGGCAAAAAGGGCGAGCGTCTGATCGTCCTGCATCGGCCGATCTCCAGAACTCCCGGCGAAATCACGACCCATCTGCAGCAGGCTGGCCTGCCGAATCTGTTCATTCCATCCAATGATTCGTTCATTGAAGTGGACAGCATTCCGCTGTTGGGTACAGGCAAACTGGACCTCCGCGCCGTAAAGCAGATGGCTCTGGAGAAAACCGGTCTGTCCTGATCAGAGTTTCACTCTGAGCCCGACGTGCGTCATTCGAAGTCCTGCATTCGAAGTCCTGCATTCACTGATTAACTGCCGCGACACGCGGCGTTCACCAAACGACAAGCTCCAATGAAAACAGTACTGGTGATTCCGGACGGTGTTGCTGATGAACCGCAGCCGGATCTCGATGGACGAACTCCGCTGCAGGCGGCGCACACCCCGAATATGGACCGAGTTGCTCAATTGGGTCAGGTCGGCCGCACGAATAATGTTCCGCTGAGTCTGCCTTCGGGCAGTGATGTGGGGACCATGAGCCTGTTTGGCTACAGTCCGCTGGAGTTCCACACCGGTCGAGCTCCTCTGGAAGCTTCTGCACAGGGAATTGAGCTGCAGGATGGTGACTGGGCCGTGCGCTGCAATCTGGTGACGGTCCAGGCTGGTATCATGCGGAGCTTTACTGCCGGACAGATTCCTTCCGATGCGGCGGCTGAGTTGCTGCAATTGCTGCAGCATGAGCTTTGTGGAGACCAGCACTGGAAATTTCATCCGGGTGTGAGCTATCGCAACCTGCTCATCTATCGCAGTCGCGGCGCCGACGCACCATTCGGTTCAGATCTGCGAACCACCCCACCTCACGACATCACTGACCAGGCTGTGGCTGAGTTTCTGCCGACAGGTACGGGTTCTGCGGAACTGCTGCAGCTGATGCACGCATCGCAGCAGTTGTTCGCGGATTCCGAAGTGAACCGACAGCGGCTGTCGGCTGGACAATCGCCCGCCACGGGTATCTGGCTCTGGGGCGAAGGACGACGGCCGGCGTTACCTTCATTTCTCGATCGTTATGGAGCCCGCGGTGCGGTCATCACTGCCGTGGACCTGCTCCGAGGAATTGGCAGACTGATCGGCTGGGAAGTCATTGAAGTTGCCGGGGCTACCGGTTACCTGGATACCGATTACGCCGCCAAGGGCAGGGCGGCGGTAGCTGCAATTTCCCGCTCAGACCTGGATTTCCTGACCGTGCATGTGGAAGCGACGGACGAAGCGTCACACGAAGGAGATGTTGCGGAGAAGATTCGCGCTGTGGAACAAATCGATCGGGAAATTGTCGGCCCTTTGCTTGAACACCTGCAGCAACTGGACAACTATCGACTCCTCGTGTGTCCCGATCATCCGACATTCCTCAGAACACGCACGCACAGTCACGGAGACTGCCCGTTTGCGTTCTGTGGTACCGGAGTCGCGGTCGACACGCTGCAGGAATACAATGAGGTCACTGCGAATCAGTCAGATCTCTGTTTTCCCTCGGGTTGGGACCTGATGGGGCATGTTCTGAGTGGTGCGTGCGAGGAGAGCTGAATCCGGATTCTGCCGGTTAACCGGTTATAACGGCACACGGCGAGCGTGGAACCCAGTGCCACAATACGCATACTTTACCTGATGCAACCAGCACTCGCTTTCGGCAAATCCCGGGCAAAACTATTGATTTGCGATTCAATCACAGTTCCGAATCTGGACGAAAACCGCTCCAGCTGCCAATTTTTTCCTGTCATCACACACAATTGTACCGCAAATTCCTGCTATCATCGGGGTGGGTGCGATTCGTGGTTTCTGCCGATCTGCTCCACTTGCCGGACTTTGCCGGTATCCACTCGGCAAACGTCATTTATGTACAACTGGAATCGCTGCTGACTCCAAAGACACTGAAATCCCTTTCTGACACCTCCCTGTTCTGGTGAGTCCTATGCCTGTTGTTGCTCGCAACACCAATCGATCCTGGGGGATGTCCGCTGGTTGTCGAATCGCGGCTGCCCTGCTCAGCGTAGTCACCTTCCTCAGTACAGCGTCTGCCCAACTTGACGGTATTCCCCGCGAGGAAGTGTCTCCCGCCTGCCTGAAGGAAGTTCTGGAAGAGCAGGAACTCACTCGCTCGCTCCGGCAGATTCGCCAGCCATTACCGCACATCACAGCCGAAGAGTCGGTGCAGATCCGTAAGGATTACTCCAACCTCCTCTACTCCGGTTACTCCAGCGCTGCGGATACGAAAACTGTCCGCACCTATCTGGAATACCAGATTCTGCAGATCACTGATCCGGAGTTCGCGGCGATCCCGTCAAACGGACACCAGCTGTTGAAGGAGATTCAGTCAGACGTCCAGAAAGCGGGCTCCCGCATCGGCAACGCCTCCAACCAACTCACGATGCGTCGGCAGTTCTGCACTGACATTCTTAATGTGTGCAGGAAACTGCTGGACAACAGCTTCGACGCACGAATCACCGCAGTGTCAATCATGAAGTACCTGCAGGAGACGCGACCGGTTACCGGCGGCGCTGCCGCACGCCTGCACCAGGACGCTCTCAGCGAACTCATCAGCGTACTGAATTCCGGTGAACAGCCGGATTCAGTGAAGGTCTTTGCCGCCAGTTCGCTCCGATTTGTGCTGCGAAACTGCGACTTGATTGAAACAGAACAATTCCGAATCAGCGATGCCGTCTACAAGGAACTCCAGCGTCCCTGTAGTCAAAGTGCATTCCAGCAGACTCTGCTGGAAACGCTCATGGAAATCGACCGTCCCCGCAGGACTGTCGGCGGAAGTGATCCGACATCCATGAAAGCGTTCGTGATGGTTCTTTCCGATCGCACCCGACCCGTCGAAGTACGCTGCCTCGCCGCTCAGGGTGTTGGCAGAGGTGCTTTCGATACCCAGATGAATCTCAGCGTAATCTCCTGGAAAATTGCTCAGCTCGCCGGTGATGTGGCCAGAGAGTTCAACCGCGCACCCGGTGATCCCAAATGGCCGGCCTGTGGTGCCGCATTGATCTTTGCCTATCGCCACTTCACCGATGAAGAAACCCAGGGAACCCTGCTCGAACGGAAAGGGCTGTCCAACCGTGCGGGAGACAATCCACCTGCCGCCATTGCAGATGCCGCCCCGCTGGTACAGATGGTCGGAGTACGGCTGGTGCGAAACAGCACGACTTTCACAATCCAGGAACTGACTCCACTGGCCAACTGGATTGAAGGCAACAAACCCGCCAATCCCAGATGGGACAACGGGCAGCCGCCAATCCCTGTTGACTGACCAGGACTGCTTTGCCGCCAGAACGTCCGCTTAGCGGCCACCAGCATCGACCCGGCACTGTTCGCCACGGGATACCCCGCTGTCGTACGCTCCGTCCGCAAGGCACGCTCCGTTTCATGGCAGGCTCCCGCGGCGTTGCACGCTCAATCGGCAGGATTTCGCCAGACCCAACCAGCAGTTGATTTCTGTTCGATCCCCCGCGCTGCCCGGCCTGGCTGCAGGTCCCGCTCCCAAACTGCCTGATTCATGTTTCCGACTCCTGCATGTCGGGTTCCGTTTCACTGTGCTGACGGGAAAGCATCGCAGCATTTGGTTATGCTCAGTAGTGCCTGTTCCGGCGACTCTGTCCATATCCTCATTTGATTCACCCGCTATGTCTGTTTCTTCGCCCGACAAGACTGCTCAACTTGCTGAGCAACTCGTCAGCCATATCAGAGCAATCGGTCCCGTCGCCGTGGCATTCTCCGGCGGCGTGGACAGCGCGGTCGTGGCAATGGCGGCATTTCGAGCACTTGGAACCGCAGCCGTTGCAGTAACCGCTGTCAGCCCCAGCCTCGCACAGGCTGATCTTGAGTTCGCTATTGCCGAAGCAGCTCGCATCGGCATCTGTCACAGACAAGTACACACTGCAGAGCTGCAGAGTGAATCGTATCGCAGAAATCATGGTGATCGTTGCTTTCACTGCAGAGACAATCTGTACTCCACAATGGAAGCCCTGCAGAAACATGTCGCGGGCCAGCAGATTCTGAATGGAGCCAATCTGGACGACCTCGGGGATCATCGCCCCGGTATGCAGGCCGCCAGACAGCATCATGTTCGCAGCCCGCTCATTGAGCTGAACATCTGCAAGCAGCAGGTCCGGGAACTGGCTCAGTTCTGGAACCTCCAGGCTGCCGCCCGACCGGCGTCGCCCTGTCTGGCCAGCCGGATCGCCTATGGCGTGGAAGTGACCCCTGAGCGGCTGCGGAGCATCGAGCTGGCTGAAGCGTACCTGCGGCCCTTGCTGACTGACCAGAGCTTTCGCGTTCGCCTCGAAGCTGACGGGCTGGCCCGCATCGAAGTCGCTCCGCAGCTGATCCCGCAACTGGCCGACGACAGCATACGTCCGGCAATCGTCGCGGAATTCCGTCGACTTGGCTTTCGTGCTGTAACCCTTGATCTGGACGGCTTTCGCTCCGGAAATCTGAATCAGCTGCTGGTGCCGCTGGGGACCACGGCCCGGCAGAGTGAGCATGCACCCGATGAGCACTGAATCTGAACAGCTTGATGACGACATTCCACAGTCAGGAATGCTGCTGGGAATTGACTACGGCACTCGTCGAGTGGGGGTGGCTGTGTGTGATCGTGAGCAGAGATTTGCCAGTCCGCTGCACAACCACCAGCGTCAGGGGATTCAGGGAGACACCCGCTTCTTCAGAAAAGTGCAGCTGGAATATCGTCCCAGCGGCCTGGTCGTCGGGCTGCCATTACACATGAGTGGCGAAGAGAGTCCAAAGTCCGCTGAAGCGCGTGAGTTCGCGAAATGGCTCAGCGAAATCCTGCAGCTGCCTCACACCTTTCAGGACGAGCGGCTCACGTCATGGCAGGCGGAAAAAATCCTGCTTGCTGCAGAACTCAGCAGCCGCCAGAGAAGAGAGCGGATGGATAAGCTTGCGGCACAGATCCTGTTGCAGGCATGGCTGGATAAGCGAGCCAGCACCCGCGCGTGAGCCGGAAGAGCTCGCTTCCGCGTCGCGGCAGATTGCCCGAAGGTCCTCTGGATCTCTGCCATTCATGCGCAGTCATGTCATTAATACGGCAGTGATCTCATTCCGAGCGCAGCCAGACCGGCTTACTGCAGGCAGGCGGATCGCGTGCCTGGCGGGGGAGGGCTGTGTTATCATCTGTGTCCGGCTGAATCTTTTCCTGTGCATTTCCTGAGGTGGCAATTCGCGATGGCGTCCACACCGTATGCTCCACCGCCAGCAGAGCTGCTGCCAGAAAACCGTCCACCGCGACAATGGCCGCGCGCCCTCGCCACGCTTGTTGTGCTCACACTCAACGTCGCAACACTCGGCGGCTTCCTGCAGGTGCTCACCTTCGCGGTCTCCGAAGTTCCCCTGATTCCCTTTCCGAACCGCGATCTGATTCTTATCGTCCTTCTCGCTATCGCCACATTCCCGCTTTCCGCTGTGACCGCCTGCATGCTGCTCCTGTTCCGCCCAGGTCCACGTCGGCGTGCCGTCCGCATCATTCGCAGCAGTACCGTCATTGCCGCCGCGATTCTGACCACAATTTCTGCCACGCTATTCCTCGCACCAACTCCGCCACAAGGCTGCTTCGGAGCGCTGGCGACACTCGGCGAGTTTCTCATGGCCGCAGCGCTGCTGGTCGTGACCGCTGTTCTTACCACTGCCAACTGGTTGCTGAGCCGCCGCTGAGGATCTTTCCTGAGCATGCTCAATCGCGTTTGAACATGCCGCGTCCTGTTGCCGACCGGACCTGGGAACCAGGTGCGCAGCTCCGGCAAGGGAGGCTCATGACGCCGGTGTCACACATAGCAGGGACAGTTTGCCGGATCTTCACTGTCGCCTCGTCCGGCATGGGTTGAGGATCCTGGGCGAGCCTCCTCTGGATTCCCGCTTGCGCGGGAATGATGGTGGGATGCGGGAATTACGGGGTGGCACCGCAGCACAAACCGCTGTGCGGCGGCAGGGATGGCAATTTGTCCAACGAGACGAATTGCTGCAGTCTCAAACCAGGTTTGCGAAAAGGCGAACCACCAGGCACAGGCGGGACACCTGCGCTGGATTGACCATGGGGAGCCCGTGTCAACCGGCTTTAAGTTCGCGGCAGTGGGCACCACTCAGACGCACGATTCCTGCAGGATCTGATTCATCACCCAGCGGTCAATCATTCGCATCTCATCACCGTCCGGATCCACGAAGTCTTCCGTCAGATCAACCTCGACGGTCGCACCCGCCTGACGCAGATGTCGAATGGTGCGGACACTTCGAGCCATATTCTCCAGACCGCCAGCCTGAGCAACCGAACACAACAATGAGGCACCTTTCAGTCCGGCAAACGCCTGCGGCTGATTGGCTTCCGGAAAGTCGCAGGCTGGATCCAGCAGTATCGCCCCGGCAAACCACTCCGGATGCTGCTGCATCAGTCGCAGAGCTGCATCTGCACCACGACCGCAACCCGCCAGAAAGATGCGTTCACTGTGGATGTGAAACGCTCGTCGCAGCCGGCAGGTCGTCAGGTGCAGCAGTGGAGAGAGCGGTACGTTGCCAGCCTTTGCATTCGCAGCATCCCAGCAGTGACTGCCATCCGCCAGTTGCTTGTTGCCACGCAGACCCAGTCCGATGAAGTTCTGACTGCTTACCTTGCGCATCACCGCGTCCAGCTGACCTTCATCATTTCCATCACTGTGAAACCACGTCAGGAGCGGGTAGGCATAACGCTCTTCGTAACGCTCAGGTACGAAAATGGAAACGGGCCAGGCCGACTCCGAAACCGCTCGCGAGTAACGATCCGGTGTCATGCTGGACTGGTACCAGCTTTCATAGGCCTCACGGAGTTCTGTGGGCAGTTCCACGAACGACTCTTCGGGCGCAGGGGAATCCAGTTCTTTGGAACTGAAGGAGAAAGATCGCACGCGATTGAACATGTTGATCGTTGCTTCCGTTGCAAGAATGCCCGGGAACTCTGGTGCGTTCAGCGACTGCCGCTGCTGAACGACCCTTTTCGGACAGGGTCAGAGGATGACCCTTGAACTCTGATTGCCTGCTACCTTGAAACAGACCGCAGTAATTCATCCAAAGGAAAGTGCTTCCCCGGGCACGCCGTCGCCCTGATCGATGAATGTCCCAAAATCTGTTTCTGTGGGATCAGGAAGTGTTCCGACAGTTCCTGAACCAGTGCCGTTGCCGATTGCAGCTGGGCTGCTGTTGGTGGCCCTGTTTCAAAGTTTCCTATCAGACAGATCCCGATTCCTCGTTGATTCAACAGAGCCTGTCCGGCGTGAGCACCTGAGAGTTGCTCCTGCCAGCGAAACGTCGGACGAACCTGACCATCTCGCATGCCCTGACCGTTGCCGATCACGAAGTGGTAACCAATGCCACGCCAGGGCCTGCCTGAAGAATCCTTACGCCGTAAGTGAGACTGATGGATCGATTCGACGCTGCCCCGCTGCGTTGCAGAATGATGCAGCACGATGTACTGCCAGGGCTGTTCAGGAGTTTCCGGGGGCCAGTGAAATACCGGCTGTTTCGGAGCCTCCTGAATCGTTGCTCTGTCCCGGAATAAGCCGCGAGCCGCCCGGGCTGAAATCAACCACGGAACTCGCTCGTCGCTCAGAGCAGCAGCCACACTGGAAAAACCTGCCAGCAGGAGCAGCACGGCAAGCCATGAACGCCGTAACCCGCCGAGCAGTCCTTCCGGACGGGAACATTTGTTCCCCTGTGGTTTCTGCCTTTCCGATTTCATTGCAAACGCCTGACAGATCGTTCCTCGCGTTGCCCGCACAGTAAATCTGCCCGAACGCTGCGGTTCACTTTCGACGCTCCGACTCTACAGGGCTCCCCCTAATGAGTCAACGACCTGCAATCCGGGTGGCCTTTTCAGGCTCTGCTGCCGAGCAATCTGCGTTTGAGCAATCGAAAACAGGGATGAATGGGGGATTTGTGAGGGGGTCAGGCGTGGCTCAAAACCCAACTGTCCCTACCGAGAATACCCAATCACTACAACCACCATGACGTTGGAGAAAATCACGGCATGCAGCGATCTTTTCCTCAAGTCCTGGCAAACTGTTCGGGTCAGGAGGTTCCGGGCGACCTGACTCTGCTCGAAAGGGCAGCAGCCTGCAGCTTGACTGAAATGTGACCGGGCGGTGAACGTTGACCCGCCGCATTTGTAATCAATTTCTGCGACAGGTAAGCCTAGTGCCGCGTGGAAGCACCAATCTCTTCAAAGTGATTGCGAATGTCACGCAGCGTCACCGGCTGGAACATTGTGGTTCCGTATCGCGTGGAAGAAATTCTCGCACTTACATGAGCACGATCATGCTCCGGGAATACCGCCAGGCACGGCACCTGCTGAGCGCGTCCGTAGGCCTGCACCTGCGGAAAAATCTGCAGCACTTCCGCCGACAACTTGTCTGCGAGGAAAAGGATGCCATCCGGAGGATTGGATTTCAGCTTCTCGAACGCATTCTGTGGGGAAGCAATTACGCGGACATGGAAACCATGTCGCTCGAAGTATTCCGTCAACGCAGTCGTTCGCTTCTGCTGGTCGTCAACGATCAGTATCCGGAAATCGGGCTTCACGTCGATCTGGAGCGGATTAATGTCGCCGTGGCCGGCGTTGTCATCCCCGCCCAGATTTCGCATTGCTTCCTGTAGATCCTTCACGGCCTCCGAGGCACTCTGATAACGACTGGATGGACTCACCTGCATGAGTTTTTCGCAGATACGGATACAGATCTGCGGCAGGTGACCAGCAATCTGAGCAAGCGGTCGGACGCTGGTGTAGCGGCTGAGCAGAAGGCGTTCCTCGCGGTCCCGCGTGCGTTCCCACGGGCCCTGTCCGGTCAGCAGTTCGTAATAGATCGCTCCGGCAAAAAACAAATCGCTGCGAGGATCGTTGCGAGGTGCATTCGTGCCGCGTTCGAGTGAAGCATATTCCAGCGCCCGCTGAACCTCGTCGCTGCTGCCAGCCTGACCCGGAGATTCCGCTCCAGCCAGCCCAAAATCCACCAGCTTCGCAATCCCGTCGCTGCTCATGAGTACGTTGGTGAGCTTCAGGTCACGGTGCGTCGCGCCCTCACTGATCGCGTATTCCAGTCCCAGACAGATGTGCAGCAGACAGCGCGTCGCTTCGATCGGGTTGAGCAGTTTGCGAATCTTCAGAAAATCGCGCAGGTTGCCGCCCTCCACGAATTCCATCGTGAAGAAGTGAAAACGGCCCTCACTGGCAATCTCGAAGATCGGTACCACATTCGGATGCCGAAACTGCTGACAGATCCGCGCTTCACGCTGGAAGCCGGCGACAGCTCGAGGGTCGTCCACCCAGCGATCGCGGAGCAGTTTCAGGGCGACCATGCGGCCCGTTTCAACGTCAGCCGCACGGAATACGCGTGCAAAACTGCCGGATGCGTTTCGGTACAGCAGCTTGTAGTTCCGCAATACCAGGCCTTCGGTTTCTCCCTTGAGTATCCGGCCTGTCTGCAGGGAAGTGAGCAATTGCTGTCGCTCCAGCAGTTGCAGTGCATCCGCCAAACTGGAACAGCTTTCGACTTTGCCACGCACCTGCTCCCATGCGTCTCTGCTTAACAGACGCGACGTGAGCAGAAACATTTTCAGAGCGTCAATATTCTTGATTGTCGGCATGGGCCGGTATTCAGTCTTCACTAATTTCTGAGTCGGGAATCTCTCCCGGGCCGCTGTCCAATTTGCTGTCTGACGTGTCCGCACGACCTGCTTGCCCCCTGACCAACCAACGCATCGCTGGACAACGGCGGAAAGATACAGACAGCCGCAGACGCAGTGTTTTGTGAGCCGGAAACAGGGCGGCGATGGTCGTTCCGAACAGGGAAACGAACCGCAATGCGCAACCGACGTTCCCAGCGCCGCCGTCAACGGACAAGGCAGGACCGACTCACAGGCAGAGGGCAGCTACGAATCCTAACGCGCCGGGAAATGGAAACAACCTGCGGATTTTTGCGAATCTGCAAAGACTTCCAAACTCATGTATTCCGAACGGCTTATGGTCAGCTATTTGCGGACAGAAACTCACAGTTTCTGAACATTTGCCAACCACTGCCCCGTCGCAACACGGGCTGCTGCACGGCCATTGCTGCAGTTTGGCAACAAATCGCCAGAGCCCGCATGTTCTCTCTGACACTTCCGGCTGCTGTTCAATCCCAGCCGGCTTCGAATTTGGCTGCTGGTACCATTGAATTTCCGACTGAGTGCGGAAACGATTGCCACCCTTACTTCAACCGGTTTCACACGCGAATCAAAGGGGCTTCAGTCATGGCAGCACAACACTGGTCCACTCTGCTTCAGTTCGTTTTTCGCTCCCGCAGGCAGCGGAAGCGCAGATCTCTCTGGGGGCCGGACTCCGCCTGCATCCAGCAGACCGAACAACTTGAACAACGCCTGCACCTGTCCGCTACCGGCACCAACACCGCTGCTGAATGGCCCGACCTGCTTCCGGACGCCGGGCCAACGTCCAGCGCGGCAGCTGCTCCTTCAGATCGGCTGATTTTCAGCGGTTCCGGCAACTCGTCAGCCGCTCCACCAGCCGCTCCACACTCTGATCCCCCCCACACCGGAACGGCATCCGGACAATCACTTTTTTCCGCGGTTGCGGGCCCCTCGACAACCGCCGGCTACGGCTGGGGCATTGGTGGACGAGCCACCGTCGGCGGGGTCACTCACGGGGTCTGGGGCGCCGTGACTGGCGGGGTCTGGGGGGGCAACTGGGGGACCACAGGCGGCAGCAATGGCACGACGGGGCACGCTAACACCGGTGAAGGTCGGAACAACTCCGCGACAACGGTCAGCATGCTGCAAGTCGACGAGGAGGCGTTGGAGGGCCCTTACACTGAGTCAAAGCTGGACGAAGCCCGCTTCCGGCTTGTTCGCACGGGCGGCAACATCGGGGCACCACTGGATGTCTATCTGCGCTGCTCCGGCTCAGCTATCGCGAATCTTGATTATTATCTGGCGGACACCATGCGGCTGCCGCTTGAACAAGGTCGCTACGGCCCCGAGCAGAACCTGATGCGGGTGACTTTTCAGCCTTTTGAACATACGCTCGACCTGCTGCTGATCACAAAGATGGATCACCAGTTTGAAGCGGATGAATCTGCCCGCATTACGATCGCCAGACACCCACAGTTCCCAGGCAGCTATACGATCTCCACGGCCGACACCTTCACCGCCAAAATCATCGACGCCACAGCAGATCTGGACATTACTCGCGCCCCGGACGGCAGCTGGCTGTCAGAATCCGCAGAAGATCTGCGGGGCGCTTACTTCCCGGTGAACAGCGACTTCGATGCTCGCCGCCTGATCTCCGATATGAATTACTATGGTCAGTCGCGAAGCGGTTTTGCCAGTCGTGAAGACGATGTGCTCAGCCTGCGTGTCACCTCACATCTGCTGAAGGAACATGATGCAGTGCCCGGCATAGGATACGACCAGTTCAGCCTTGACTGGACCAATCTCAATATTCGCGTCTATCGCTACAACGAATCTCCTGTGCCGGGAGAAGTCCTCTGGACACAAATCGTCCCGGGTCATCGCTTCGCGCTGGACCTTGAGCAGTCGTTGGAATTTCGCGTTGAAGGAACTGCACCGGGGCTGTCACAGATCTTTCTTAACTGGGGCTCAAGTCTGCACGGCGATCGCCAGCAGATCTTCGATCGTGTGCTGAGTACCTGCTGGGAAACCGATCTGGATATCGACAGCAACAACAACGACGCCACAGGATTTCCGCAACGGAATGACTGGGAAGAACTGCTCGAAAATCACGACTATGGCATTGGCAAGCTCATCTACCAGCACCCGGCAGACAACCGTGGCGATGTACCCGGCACGGAGGAGTTCATCCCGGCCGTCTTTTCGATTCAGCCGGCCAGTCCCGATGTGCGGGTGCGATTTCGGTTTCCCGGTGCAGACGGCGAATCCGGTATCATTCGTATCTGGACCGAATCACCGACAATTCCTGGAGGGCTGATTGACAAGCCGTTCGCAGAAGGTGGACACCGCCTGACCAGCGACACGCTGTACACGCTGGATCAACTGGCAGCCGTGCAGGCACTGTGGATTGAGGCTCTCGATGCCGATTCTGCCCACAGCACCATGGCCGGCACGGAACTGGGCAGACCCGACGACCGCCTCAGCATGGATGTGCTGCTGCAACAGGGAGAGACGACAGAATTGCTGGCGACCGACGAAGTACGTTATCTGGTCACAGAGCATCCCGATACGCTTTATCCCAATCTCGTATTTCACCACTCGAACCGCTACTGGGCATCCGAGCAGGTCAATACAGCAATCACGCTGCGCGATGCGCTGATTTCCAAAGCCATTTACGATCTGGAAGATCTGCCGGAATACGGCCTGGAACTCCTTGGACAGTCCGAAATGCTGAACCTCGGGCTGTCAGCCAACGTAGTCCGTGCAATCTCTGCGCTGCAGCAAGAAGACTATGGACTCAAAATGGCGCTGTACCTGGACTACCTGCAGGCAGACGAACCAGGCCTGGTCGTTGCCTTTGCCGGCACCGAACTGGGAATCCCCGATATCCTCTGCGACATCGTGCAGGGACTCGGACTCTCCGGAACCGAGTGGATCAACGGCGCAAAACTGGAACGACAATATTTTGACGCCATGACGATCACAAACCTGATCATCAAGACCCTCGGTAATCAACTGAGTTCGATCCGGGCCACAGGACATTCCCTTGGTGGAGGCCTGGCAAGTGCGGTCAGTGTCGCCAGCCACCCCCGTACAATCTCCGCCAACACGTTCAATGCTGCAGGGTTGCACAGGAATACAATTACCCGCCGCGATGAGGACGGCAATTTGACCGAAATCCCAATAGTTCCGCCCGCCTTTAACCGGTACGAAATTGAAAAGATCGGTGCTGGCGTGATCAACGCCTTCGCACTGGAATACGACGCGTTGACTTTTCTGCAGGACAATCTGGGAGAGCTGCCGGTGATTGGAAAAATCCCCGTCGCTCTGGGGCGACGCATCACACTCGACGGACCGTTCGACCAGGAGCTCGAATTTGACGCAGATGCCTTAAGACGTAACCTGGAGAGTCAGCCGGAACCACACAGGGGTGAGCCTTTTTCCGTGTTTTTGCTACGCTTTAACGCGTGGGTGACCAGGACCCTGGGTACACTATTGGCAGGTGGGGCGCGGATGGCAGCCCATCACACAATTCGCTACGTCCAATACGCTCTGATGGTGCAGCAGCAACAGGCACCGCTGCCATCGCGCAAACGAATCTTCGACATCTTCGGCTTCCGTGACCCGGATGGCCGCAAGCCCTGACAACATTCGCCTTCGTCGCTCAATTCCAACTGTCGAACCTGCAATGAAACAGGAGCTGGCCTATGTATCCTCACCTGTCAACTTGCCGGCAGCAGTCTCTTCAGCTGCTGCTTCTGCTGTGCTTTGCTCTGCCACCCAGTAGTGCTCAGGAGCTGCAGCCTGGCCCACCGCTCCGCCCCCCCGGCAGCACGGACCTGCTGAAGTTCAACTGGCAGGCATCGACGTTTTTCGATGACCCCCGGATGATTGCGGCATTTGAAGCGGTACGGAAATGTTCACTGGCAGAGCTGCAGGCATTGCAGGCAGCAGACATTAACTGGAATCAGCAGGGCCGCCACGGGATGACCATCCTGTTGCTGGCGTTCCTGTCCGAAGATTTTCGGATTTACAGCCAGCTGCTGGAATGGGGAGCTGACCCCAATCTCGAATTGCAGCTCACTGACGACTATCCGATTCCCGGCGATTACTCATTCGCAACCATCATTTCCAACGGTGACAGTGTCATGCATCTCGCCACGGTATTTCCTCGCGAGCCCAAATGGTTCTCGACAACGCTTTCGAACACTACTTCCAAGAATTGGATCCATCCCGTCGAACGCACAAATACTCTTCAGGCTTTCATTTCCGGCGAATTCCGCTCAACCTTAGACCTCGGAACTATTAATCAACTAGTTGCTTCGACCGTTGATTTAAACAATCGAGATATCGATGGAAACACCGCAGCACTGACAGCCACTTCATCAGGTAATTACGAGGTTGCCGCTCTGTTGCTGAAAGCCGGGGCTAGTGCAGACTGCTACGATCTGCAGGACCTGCAACTCATTCATCATGTCGCTATCGATCATCGTTCACGATTGGAACTGTTCGAAAACTCTGCCGCCGCTCGTACCAACTGGGATCAATCTCCGTTACGCCCGGGCTGGGACGAATTACTGCAACTCCTGCAGGAGCGAGGTTACTCGCTCGAACTCGCTATGCAGGATCTGGACCGCAGCGACGAACTGGTTGACGGCATGCCCTACCTGAAATGGCGAAAACTGCAGCGCGCCGCTCAGGATTCCTGTAAGCCCACGACGGCCGCTGCCCCCTGACAACTCCGCTCACCCGGATCACACGTTGAAGTTCTTACCGTTCGCCTGCCCTGGAAACACGAACAACATTCTCCGGTCGGCTTCCCCTCAGTCCTGACTCGGTCCCGTCTCAGATCGGCCCGATTTCCATGACTGACATCGCTCTGGTCTTCTTCCTGCTGCTGCTGTTGTGCTGGGATCTTCCGCCACATCACCCGGCAACGCTGCTGGTGC
>JALRDR010000600.1 GCA_023262145.1 Planctomycetaceae bacterium
ACCATGGCCTGGGTCATCCTGCCGACTTGCGGCTCCATTCCGGTCCATGCAATGATCTGAAAATCCGCCTGCTGACTGCAATCTTCCCGTTTCTCTGACTGCATCGCCGCGTGCAGCGTTGCGCTGCAGGACTGATCGGAATCTCATCGCAAAGCGATGCTGTCGCACTGCTGCGGTTCAGCTGGCGGAGCCAGACAATTGCTGACGGCGGGAATGAACACAGAAGCCCGCGAGCAACAGGCTGAGCGGAATCAGCAGCGACGGCTCAGGAACAGCAGCCAGTGTTGTTGTCAGCACCACTGCCCCCAGCACAATACTGGCTTCGGCACTGGACGTGTTATCGCCCAGATACAGGAACCGCGGCAGTTCATAGGGATCCACCGGGCCCGAAAATGCCTCGTAGTTCCGCAGACTGCCGGCAAGCACCTGCGTACCGGACTGAAACAGAGTGTAACCGGATCCCAGAATCTCCAGCCGGTAGTCATGCGCAGAAGTTGTACTGACCGCAGCCGACTCGGCATGGGTGAACAGCGGATTGTCGGACTGCGCCCAGATCTCATTCTCCCAGAATCCCAGCTCTATCCCGAGGTGGTCCTGATCGAGCAGAATGACGCTGAATCCGGCCCGATCCGCGCTGGTGTGATTTTCCGACTGAACCTGCAGACGGAAATCAAGCGCGAACCCATCCGTTCGGCTGAGCGCCGGGAACGCGTTGTTCTTCAGCGAGAAGACCGGCAGGTAATTGCTGTAACCAGCGCTGACGGCCAGATTTGTCTGCAGTTCGACGCCACCAGCCACGCTGTTCTGAGTCGCACTGCCACCGGATAGCAGCGCATCATTGCCGTAAGACAACCACGCTTCATTCGCCGGCAGACCTGTGCCGCTGTACAAAGTCACCAGCCCGCATTCGGCCGAGGAACACAGCACGAGAATCAGTGTCGGTACCAGGTAGCGCATCATGCCTCAGATTCTCCGGCAGTAAAGGTATTCCACATGTTCCCGCCAGCGTTTCCGCCGCCAAACGTCCGCTCGGTAAAACTCTGCCAGCAACAACCTGCCCTCCGCTGCTGACGCTCATGAATCACCGGCTGCTGCTGCCTGCCTGAAATAATTCGGCAGTAGGCAGGCTCTGCACAATGACAGGATGCATTCCGAAACCCAGCCAGGCAGCCACTTTCCCCGACATTCATCAATCAGGGCGTTCCGAAGAAACCGATTCTGCGGTAAATCAACACCCATTCCGTTGCAGGCAACACCCGCCGCATGTTCGGAAAAAACCGTATATCCGTGATGAAATTGCCTTTGCGAACAGCCGCACCGGTTGGGCAGCACTGCGGCGACCTGCGGAGCCGTCCGCACTGTAAGGCTCAGGTCCGCCCTTGTTCAGAACCCGTCACTTTGCTGCAGGTTCTGAACCAACGCATATTTCGGTAAGTTGTCATCATTCGCAGTCTGATCTGCTAAACTTCCGGTGCGAGCTTCTGCCGCCTGCAGCTGCTCCGCATGAAAGAACGCAGCCAATCCCGGTGCGTGTCAGAACCATCTGCAAAGCAGCTCCACGGTAATGCTTCCGCACCGGAATTTCCGGATAAGCTCCTGAACAGCCACAACTTCCTCAAATGAGGGTCCAGCTGATGCCCGATGCCGCTGTCCTTGCGACATTACTACTTGTCGTTGGTTTGTTCCTGTTGTCGCTGGAACTGTTTATCCCCAGCTTTGGAATGATCGGACTGGCTGCCGTGTCAGCCCTGGCAATTTCGTTCTGGGCTGCCTGCAAGGCATGGTGGGGAACAGAACCGACCTTTTTCTGGAGCTACACGGCGGTCCTTGTCGGGGGTGTTCCAGCCTCGCTGCTGCTGGCCGTAACAATCATCGAGCGGACTCGACTGGGAAGTCATCTGAGTCTGGAACCTCCGCGGAATCAGGCCCCCACCATTCCTTCAGCGCTGCAAAAGCTGAGGGGAAGGACCGGCACAGCCGCCAACGTCATGACCCCAGGCGGCATTGTCATCATCGATGGTCAGCGACATCACGCAGAATCACTGGGTATGCTGATTGAAGCCGACGAACAAGTGATCGTCGTGGACATTCGTGGCCCCCGCCTGCTGGTCAGGCCCATGCCGGCAGACGATGTTGCCTCCGCAAACCTTTCGGCTCCGGCTAACCAGCCGCCGCAGACTCCGGCAGACACCGTTTTCCCGCAACCCGACCTGCTTGACTTCGATATCCCGGCAGAGTAAACCCACTGCTGTGCGGCAGCTTCTTCTCTGCATCAACATCGTTTCCACCGTCAGTCAGTGGCGGGAGATTTCTCATGCATTTCGGATTTCTGATCTCAGCTGCTTCCGCAGTTGCTCCACTGCTCGCAGTAACGAATGTGCAATGGGCGCTGCTGGTTGTCGTACTGCTGACCACGCTGGTTTTCCTTGCCATTTTCGCTCAGTTCGCCAGTCTCTGGCTGCAATGCAAAATGACTCGAGCCGGAATCGGGATCAAGGACCTCGTGTTCATGAGGTTTCGTAAAGTGAATCCCGCGATCATCGTGCGGGCCAAGATCATGGCTGTCCAGGCCGGTCTGCGAGATCAGGGCGCCCTGTCAACGAAAGCTCTTGAAGCCTATTTACTGGCCGGTGGAAATGTCACCAACGTGATTCGAGCTCTGATTGCCGCCCAGAAGGCAGCGATCCCGCTCGACTGGAATACCGCTCAGGCAATCGACCTCGCCGGCCGCGATATCCTCGAGGCGGTTTCCACCAGTGTTTATCCCAAAGTCATTGACTGTCCTGACCCTGGCCGTTCAGAAGGTTCTCTTTCGGCAGTTGCAGCCGACGGAATTGAGGTCCGCGTTCGTGCCCGAGTGACCGTTCGCACCAACATCCAGCAGCTCATCGGGGGGGCCACCGAAGAAACTGTGATTGCTCGAGTCGGCCAGGGAATTGTGCAGGCCATCGGATCAACCGAATCCTACAAGCTGGTCCTGGAGAATCCGGACAGCATCTCGCGGACCGTGCTGAAGCAGGGGCTTGAAGCACAGACCGCATATGAAATTGTTTCCATCGACATTGCCGACGTGGACGTTGGCATCAACATCGGTGCTCGCCTGCAGGCGGATCGTGCGGAGGCGGACATGCAGGTCGCTCAGGCGAAAGCAGAGCAGCGGCGGGCAGCCGCGCTGGCTGCAGAGCAGGAGATGATTGCCCGCATTCAGCAGAACAAGGCAGCAGTCGTGCTGGCAGAATCTGAAGTTCCACGTGCAATCGCGGAAGCATTCAGCAGCGGCAAACTTGGACTGCTCGACTTCTACGAACTACGGAATGTTCAGGCTGATACACTGATGCGAGAAACCATTGCCGGCTCGGGAAATGAACGTACCTCCACAGAGGCGTTCTGATCCTGCGTTGTCGGCTGGCGTTCCTTCCTGAACACCTGACTGCGACTTTCCCGCTGTGCTTACGCGGCCCGGACGCATCAGCTTTCAGGGACGTGCACACAGAAATCTGTATGGGTGTCGGCAGATCAGAAACCTCTGCCACGTCCGGAATTGTCACTTCGGAAGGTGAGGACTTTCATGTTCAGAACATGTTTAACGCTGTTGCTTACGCTGACTGTCGTGAACGGAGGCGTTCAGGCTGACGACTGGCAGACCATCTTTGATGGGAAGACACTTGAAGGCTGGGACGGTGATCCCAAAATCTGGTCCGTGGAAGACGAAGCCATTACGGGACGCACAACGGATGAAAACAAGCTGACGAAAAACACCTTCATCATCTGGCGTGGTGGTGAACTGGAAAACTTCGAACTGGAACTGGAATACAAAATCGTCAACGGTAACTCCGGAATCCAGTACCGCAGTTTTGAACTGCCGGACGGCCAGTGGAGAATCGGCGGCTATCAGGCCGACTTTGAAGCAGGTGATCGTTATTCAGGTATCCTCTATGGGGAAGCATTCCGCGGCATCCTTGCCCAGCGTGGTCAGTCCACAGAACTGGTTCGCAACGATGGCAAGTTCGAAGTTCGAGTCACCGGTGAAGTTGGTGATTCCAGTGAAATCCAGAAGGCCATCCGCAAGGAAGACTGGAACAAGTACCGTATCGTTGCTGACGGATTCCATTTCCAGCATTTCATCAACGGAAACAAGACCGTTGATGTTGTGGATAACGACGAAGCCGAACGTCGCTCCGTGGGACTGCTCGCCCTGCAGGCACATGTCGGCCCGCCGATGGTCGTGCAGTTCCGCAACATCCGGCTGAAGAAACTGCCGGCAAAGAAAGTTGTCGCTCTGATTGCCGGACGTCCCAGCCACGGCTATGGATCTCACGAACACAAAGCCGGAAGCATGCTGCTGGCCGAGGCTCTCAACTCTGCTGAACTCGGAATCGAAGCCACCGTCTATACCGATGGCTGGCCTGAAGATGACTCCGTGCTGGATCACGTGGACTCAGTCGTGATTTATGCTGATGGAGGCGGGCGGCACCCCTTCAACGACCATCTGGATCGCCTGCAGGCAATTCAGAAACGTGGCGTCGGCATGGTCTGTATTCATTACGGAGTTGAAGTGCCCAAAGGACCATCCGGCGAAGCCTTTCTCAACTGGATCGGTGGCTACTTTGAAACAGACTGGTCGGTCAATCCACACTGGACCGCTGACTTCAGCAGTCTTCCGGATCACCCCATTACACGCGGAGTAAAACCATTCCAGGTCAACGACGAATGGTACTACCACATGCGTTTTGTTGAGGGCGACAGCGTTGTTTCCGTCCTCTCCGATCTGCCACCAGATGACACTCTCGTAAAGCCCGATGGGAATCTGTCCCGTCCGGATGGTCCGCACAGCAATAACGCTGCCGTGCGTGCTGCAGTACTGGAACGCAAGGAATCGCAGACTGTCGCCTGGGCCCGCGAGCGGGCCGACGGTGGCCGGGGCTTTGGATTCACAGGCGGTCACTTTCACTGGAACTGGGGAAACCGCAATTTTCGCACTCTCGTTCTCAACGCCATCTCCTGGACTGCTCACGCTGACGTCCCGGCAGCAGGAGTTCCCTCGAAGACACTCAGCGTTGAAGATCTGATGGCCAATCAGGACTACGACGTACCAGACAACTTCAATCCCGCTCGAATTCAGGCGATGCTTGATGAGTGGAGTTCAGCAGGTCGCTGATATTTCGGGAAACAACACCCTGAGTCCGTTTCCTCCACCGGGGAAACGGACTTTTTTTGTCGAGGACATCAGCAGTGACTCAGGATTCCAGCAGCCAGCAGGAAGTCACCGGCCGCCGCTGGCGGATGGCCGATTTCTCCAGCATTGAGGGTGTACCGTGCCCCTGCGGAACAGCGCGCAGAGCATTCTCCGGTGTCAGTGAATTTCCGGGCACACTGCATATCACCGACATCTCTGCCAGCGCACGCACACACTATCACAAGCGGCTTACTGAAACATACGTGTTCCTCGAATGCGGCGACGCTGCGCAGATGGAACTGGATGGAGAACTGATTCAGGTACGACAGCATCAGGCCATCGTGATTCCGCCGGGAGTCAGACATCGTGCCGTTGGAGTAATGCAGGTACTGATTATTGTCTTCCCTGAATTTGATCCCACCGACGAATGGTTTGACTGAACAGCAGCAGCTCACGTCAGGCTGAACTCATAACTTACCACGCGTATGCAACCCGGCTCCGGGCACAGGATCAGACAGCAATGACAATTCTGGATCTCCGCAGTGACACCGTCACCAGACCAACGGCAGAGATGCGACAGGCCATGATGGCCGCCGAAGTCGGTGACGACATGATGGGTGAAGATCCCACCGTCAACCGACTTGAACAACGGGTTGCCGAAATGTTCGGGCACGAAGCTGCAGTCCTCGCCTGTTCTTGTACCCAGAGCAATCAGATGGCTGTGCGAGTGCACTGTCAGCCCGGCGATGAACTGCTCATTCACAACACCGGTCATATCTGCAATTTTGAGGGTGGTGCACCAGCCGCACTCAGCGGCGTCAGTGTCCGCACACTTCCCGGCCCGGGTGGCATGCTGCAGACGGAAGATCTGTCAGGAATGATCCGGGCCAGCGATCAGCATTTCTGCAGAACCCGGCTCCTGTGTCTTGAGAACACCACCAATATCGGTGGTGGCCGCGTCTATCCGCTGTCCCTGCTGCAGGAACTTTCCGCATGGGCCCGCGAACACAATCTGCGTGTCCATCTTGATGGAGCGCGGTTGTTCAACGCAATCGTTGCAGCAGGCTATTCCGCAGCCGACGTGGGAGCCTGCTTTGACACAATCTCCATCTGTTTCTCCAAGGGGCTGGGTTGTCCTTTCGGATCGATGCTGATTGGTGACCAGAAGACAATCCAGCAGGCTCGCCGTGTCCGTAAGCTCTTCGGTGGCGCACTGCGCCAGTCCGGCTTCATCGCCGCCGCCGCCCTGTATGCTCTGGATCATCACATTGACCGACTTGATGACGATCATCGCAATGCTCGGCGGCTTGCAGAAGGATTGCAGGCATTGAACGGCATTCACAGTCTTTCCGAAACAGTAGATTCCAATCTGCTCTTTTTCGAACTGGATCCGGCTCTCGGTACTGCCGTTCAGTTTGCAGCAGCACTGCGTGAGGATGGCGTTCTGATCGGGCCGATGGGAGGACAGCGAGTCCGGCTGGTCACCCACCTCGACATCCCCAATGACGCCATTGACAGAATTGTGCAGGCAATGGCCTGTCGAATTGCCACCGGGTTTGCCGACCAGCCGGTTCAGGGCAAAGGTCCCTTTTCAAAATAGTGAACTCCGTTCCGCACCTGCTCCCTGACAGACAACTTCGACGGCTGATGACAACCAGCGGCAGAATCTGCCGCTGCAGCACAGTCCTGGGTTGCAGTTTTGCCGGTACACCTGAATCGTCTCTCGGCAATCGACTCAGACCAGCTGCTGCACCTTTACCCCGGCCGCGGGGAACTGTTACGCTCAGCCGCCGTACTTGCAGGCACTTTCGCCTCAGCCGCCGCAGAAATGCATGGAAGCAACTCTGATGGTCCTTCGCCCGACAGTACCAGTTCGTCCGCTTAGCCTGTTTCTCGCCTGTTGCCTGCTCGCCGGCTGCGGTCAGAGTGAGGACGCTGCATTGAGTGATGGCTCTCCGGAAGATGCATTCTTCAATGAGCTGCTGGAGCCTCAGGATGTCTCCGCGTCCACTGCGTCCACTACGGAGCAGAGACCGAAGGCTCGGCTGGGGCGCCCTCAGCCTGCTCCGGAAACCGCATTGCCGGAATCCGGCACAAGGATTCAGCAGGTGGCAGCGAACACCGACGTTTTTCGACCTCCGCAGGGAGAACGACTGCAGCTGAACCTCAAAGTCGGCGATCGCTTTCCCCTGATCAAGACTGTGCGTCAGGGCCTGATTCAGGAATCTTCCAGGAATCCCCTGCAGGCGGAAACCGCACTGCAACTCACACTTGCGATTACCGTGGAGGACGTTTCTGCTGCCGGGATTCAGCTGGGCGTAAGATATTCTCGCGTCATCTATGAACACGACATCGATGGTCGTCGTCTGCGTTATGACTCCATGAAGCAGCAGGACAATGTCCCGTGGGAGGCGATTCCATACGCAGGCATGATCAACAACGGCTTCTCATTCCGACTCAATCCCGACAATACGATTCAGGATCTGCTGGGGTACCGGGAGTTTCTGGAGCGTTGTGTTGCTCGGGTTCCGATGGAACGGCGGGAGACTCTGCTCAACGAACTCAGCAGTCGCTTTGGCGATGATGGCGTGGCCAATTTTATTGACGATTCGATCGGCCTGTTGCCTTATGACGGCACGGTTGACGCGAAAAACGCCGCAATGGTCATGCAGGGCGACATCTGGACACGTGAACGCCGGCTTATGCATCCGATACCCGTGTACCTGAAATCCACCTGTACACTGACGGACATTGACAGCGAATCTGCTCGAATTGAGATCACCGGACGAATTGCAACCGGTGAGGCGACGACAATGGACGGAAACGGCCGGCTGCGTGTCTCCAGTGGACGCAGTCTGGGGCACTGTATTGTGGATCGCAGAACCGGTCTGCCCACCGAGGTAGAACTGACTCGACACCTGACGATTCAGGCCAGCACCAGTGACGGGGAAACCGTAACACAGAGAAAGACGGTGCTGACGACCATTCGCACATTCCCGGAATCTGCTGCTCAGACTGTGCAGAACTGACGCCTCGCCTGCAGATCCTCCGGAAATTCCACGCGCCGGCTTGCCATGAGTCATGCGATCCGAAACACTGCGCCAATCACTCGCCAAAATGCTCTCACGGAATCAGATCCATGACAGTGCCCGCCTCACAACCTCAGCACACCCACAGTCGCCGCAGCCTGCTGAAGGGGGCTGCTGCGGCCGCAGCAGTCTGGCCCGTGACATTCAATATGGCTCAGTCGCGTCCCTCGCGCTGGAGTGTTGAACGCCCGGGGATCGGAGCCATCGGACTGCGTTATCAGGGTTCCGTAATTGCCGAGAAGGCTCGTCAGCATGGAGACATCGTCGCTCTCTGCGACGTGGATCGCCACGTCCGCGAGCAGGCTCGCGCAGCCTTCGGCAGCACACCGAAGATCTTCGAGGATTACCGTGAGCTGCTGAAGGACCCGGCCGTGGATGTCGTGCTCATTGGCACCCCCGATCACTGGCACTCAAAAATGCTCATCGATGCCTGCCGCGCCGGCAAGGACGTCTACTGCGAAAAACCGCTCACCCTTACGCTCAGTGAAGGGCATGTCATTCGCCAGACCGTCGCGGAAACAGAACGTGTCGTTCAGGTCGGTTCCTGGCAGCGCAGTGACCAGCGATTTCGACTCGCGGTGGAACTGGTCCGCAGCGGACGCATCGGTCGACTGGAGAGTGTGGAAGTCGTACTCGGCAAGAATGTTACAGGTGGCCCCTTTGACAGAATGCCCGTGCCGAAGCACTTCAACTGGAATCTCTGGCAGGGACAGACTCCGGAGGTACCCTACATCGCAGAACGGTCACATTACACATTCCGCTGGTGGTCCGAATACTCGGGCGGACAGATGACCGACTGGGGGGCACATCACGTGGATATCGCAAACTGGGGAATCAACTCCCTGCCTGTGGAGATCAGGGGAACCGGAGTGTTTCCGGAGACCGCTGACGGTTACAACGTCCCTGTGGATTTCTCTGCAGAAGTTCTGTTCGAGAATGGCGTTCGCATGACCATCAGCGACAGCGGTCGCAATGGAGTCATGTTCAACGGGACTGAGGGGCGAGTTTTTGTGAATCGCGGAACAATCTCAGGGAAGCCGGTGGAAGATCTCGCCGAGCATCCGCTGGATCGGGAAGCATTCAGCGTCTATGACTTTGACAATCTCACTCGGCCCGAACGAGCCGGCAAGCTGGATTCGATCATCAATCACATGGGCAATTTCTTCGACTGCATTGAGGCCCGCCGTAAACCGGTCTCTGATGTGGAAAGCCAGCATCGCAGCGTCAGCCTGTGCCATCTTTCCAACATTGCTGTCCGGCTGAATCGCAGCCTGAAATGGGACCCGCAGCAGGAAACATTCCCTGCCGACGAACAGGCCACAGCTTTGCTCAGTCGTCCGCAGCGGGCAGGTTTTGAAGTGGTCTGAGTCAGCGCAGACAGAGTAACGGAATACCGGTCGATCTCAGGGGAGCATCAGGAAGCATCAATGGCGTCAGCAGGGAAAACTACGTCCGAATACACTGGGCAGGATATTGAGGTACTGGAAGGACTGGAGCCGGTGCGGCGGCGACCATCGATGTATATCGGTGGAGTCGATTCACGGGGGCTGCACCACCTGCTCTGGGAGATCGTCGACAACTCGGTGGATGAATTTCTTGCCGGTCACTGCGATCGAATCACGGTCACACTGCATAAGGATGGAAAGTCCTGTTCCGTTGCGGACAACGGTCGCGGAATCCCGGTCGACCCGCATCCCCGCAACAAACGCTCCACTCTCGAAGTCATCCTCACCACTCTGCATGCCGGTGGAAAGTTCAGTGACAAGAATTACGCCCGCAGCGGCGGTCTGCACGGTGTGGGTTCCTCCGTTGTAAATGCACTGTCCACAGAACTGATCGCCACCGTGCATCGCGACGGCTACGAATGGACGCAGAGCTACTCACGCGGTGTTCCCGAAGGAAAAGTCAGAAAGGTTCGACCTTTTCGCGGACGCGGAACCAGGATTTTTTTTCGTCCTGATGACACCATCTTCCGCCGCACTCAGTTCAACAGTGACACCATTCGTCAGCATCTGGAAGATATCTCCTACATTCACGGCGGACTCACAATTGTCTATACGGATGAGCAGAAAAAAGAGACGTTTGAACTGCACCATCCCGATGGCATTCTGTCCTATATTCGTAAGGTCGTCGCCGATTCCGGACGCAAGCAGGCACACGAACAGCTGTTCTCCGTGATTCGTGATGACGACGACGCGCGAGTTGAAGTGGCCCTGATGTGGACTGACTCCACAGATGAAACCATCCGCAGCTATGTAAATGGAATTCGCACGCATGCCGGTGGTACTCACGAAAACGGTCTGAAATCCGGAGTTGTCCGGGCCGCTCGCAATTACATGGACGTTCATGACTTCAAGCCCCGCGGTGTTACCATTACCTCGGAGGATATTCGTGAGGGTCTGCTCTGCGTACTGAGCATCTTCATCAGCGATCCGATGTTTCAGGGCCAGACCAAGGATCGTCTGAATAACCCGGAACTCACCTCCACTGTCGACAGTGTCGTCAGGCAGGCCCTCGAAAACTGGCTCAACACCAACCCCTCACTGGCCGACGCAATTCTTGGTCGCATGGTTCTGGCCGCCCGCGCGCGCCAGGCCAGCCGCGAGGCGGTTACCGAGGTCAAACGCCGTACCGCCGGCAGTCGACGCACAAACCTTCCCGGGAAACTTGTCGATTGCCAGTCCCGCACTCCCGAACAGACAGAACTGTTCATCGTGGAAGGTGACTCCGCTGGCGGTACTGCTGTCATGGGAAGAAACTCGGCCACACAGGCTGTCCTGCCGCTGCGGGGAAAAATCCTCAACACGGAGGCCCTGTCGTCCGGCAAGACACTCGGCAGCAATGAAATTCGTGACATCGTGGAAACACTCGGAGCCGGCATCGGGTCCGGATTCGATGTACGCCATCTGCGTTATGGTCGCATCATTCTGCTGATGGATGCTGACAGTGACGGATATCATATTTCCACACTGCTGCTGACGTTCTTCTTCCGGCACATGCCGGAACTGATTCGACAGGGACGTCTGTATATCGCTCAGCCACCGCTCTACCGCATTGAGGTCGGACGCGAAGTACTGTATGCGCGTGACGATGTCGAGAAGGAAGAGATCCTTGCCAGCCTGCCTGCAAATCGAAACCCGACAGTGCTGCGATTCAAGGGACTCGGCGAAATGAACTCCGCACAGTTGCGCGATACCACCCTGGATCCGGCGGCTCGTGTTCTGCTCAAGGTGAACATTGAGAGTCAGCTTGAAGCAGACAGGACGTTCCACCAGCTGCTGGGCAAGGATGCCAGTGAGCGTTATCGCATCATCATGAGCGATGCCAGCTTTGCGGACGACATCGATCTCTGAATGATCCGGATCGGCAGACACATTCGGCTGCATCCGTTGCTCAGCACCACGTCACACGCAGCCAGTCCGCACCGACAACAGGCAATCGCAGTGGATTGCCGAACGTCCCCGCGCCTGCTTTTCACAATTCACCTGCACCTGTAGAATGTCCTCCCCGCCTGGGGCAGACTGAAGCCCCGCACTGAAGTGTTCATCCCTGGAGTCTGATCGATGAGGAAGACTGGAAGACTGGTCTGTTTGCTGCTCTCTGTAATCACACTTCACGCCGGTGACTGGCCGACATGGCGTGGGCCGGCTCGCGACGATATCTCCACGGAAACCGGATTGCTCTCAGAATGGCCGGAGGGTGGCCCGAAAAAACTCTGGGAAACCCGCGACGCAGGTCTGGGCTATTCCGGGATCGCAGTCGTGGGGGAACACCTCTTCACAATGGGTGCCGATGGAAAGAATGCAGACTCCTCCGATCTGCTGATGGCATTCAGCGTCGCCGATGGAACACAGCTCTGGAAGACCCGCATTGGCAGCTATGTTGAGAATGGCTGGGGCGGCGGACCGCGAGGCACACCGAGTGTGTCGGCAGATGGCGCCCATATTGTCGCACTTGGCGCTGCTGGCGACCTGATCTGTGCTGCAACTGCAGATGGCTCCGAAATCTGGCGAAGAAAACTCACCGGAGATGACGGTTTCGGAGGCAGTGTACCGAACTGGGGCTACTGTGAATCACCACTGATCGATGGCGAGCGAGTGCTCTGTACACCTGGTGGAGCCGGAGGCACGGTCATCTGTCTGGATCTGAAGACCGGAGAAAAGATCTGGCAGTCCACGGAACTCCAGGATGGTGCTCACTACTCGTCGATCCTTGCGGTCGAGCATGCCGGCGCTCGCCAGTACATCCAGCTGACTGAAAAAACTCTGTTTGGCCTCGATCCAGACGGAAAACTGCTCTGGAAGACCGGATTCCCGGGCGCTGTTGCAGTAATTCCGACGCCCATTTATCGCGCTGGAATCGTATTTGCCACGGCGGGATATGGGGCTGGCTGTGTCTGCGTACGAATCAGTGACAATAATGAAGTTGAACAACTGTATGACAACAAGAACATGTCAAATCACCACGGCGGTGTGCTCCTGCACGAAGGCCATGTCTACGGCCACAGCGACAACCGGGGTGTGGTCTGTATGAATCTGGAAAATGGCGAGATTGTCTGGAGCGACGACAACCGCAATCGCAGCAAGGGTGCCGTTGCTTACGCCGACGGACATCTGTACTGCCTGACTGAAGGCGAAGGAGACTGTGTTCTGGTTGCCGCAACTTCGGAAGGTTACCGCGAAACCGGACGATTCCGGCTGGAACCGCAGACAGAGCAGCGCAACCCCAGTGGACGTGTCTGGACACACCCGGTGATCAGCAATGGTCGACTTTATCTTCGTGACCAGGAGATCATCTGCTGTTACGATATCCGGAAGTAAGCTCTCTTCGGTGACACAGCTCAGCTCTGAACTTGCCACCTGTTTTACTTTGCCTGCTTCCATTCCACCCACAGATCCCGCCATGTCTCGAACTGCGTGCTGCCTGCTGCTTCTGCTCACCGTCTGCCGTGCGGCAGCGCGGGCGGATGAGCAACAACTGCTGCTGCATTTCGAGAATCGCATCCGCCCGGTGCTGGCGGCCAACTGCTGGTCCTGTCATTCGCAGAGACGCGGACGAGTCGAAGGCGGACTCACCCTCGATCAGCCCGAATCACTGCACCGTGGCGGAGATCGAGGACCGCTCATCAGCACGGATGAGCCGCTGCAGAGTCTGCTGCTGGCTGCGATTCGAGGTGATGACCCGGATCTGCAGATGCCCCCGAACGGAAAGCTGGATGAACAGCAGATTCGTGATTTTGAATTCTGGGTACAGCACGGAGCACTCGTTCCCGAGACCTTCTCCGACGCGATACCTGAAGACCCTTCCGATCCCGTTACTGGAAGGGATCACTGGGCCTTTCAGCCGCTCACGCCGCCTGACGAGGAAGCGTTGCGGGAATCTCCCGGTGAATGGTC
>JALRDR010000722.1 GCA_023262145.1 Planctomycetaceae bacterium
GCGATGGCGAGCAAACCCGTAGCCAGCTTCCGCGATGACAATCCGGTTGGTCTCTCCGAGAAATCCACCACGAATTGTCATGGAGTTCTCTCGATAGGATTTCTGCCGATCCACCCGTCGCAGAAAGGTCTTCAATTCGCCTTTATGAGTACAGACGATGCCCACGTCAGCAAGCGACCGATCGGTCGCTCGCTGTGAAGCACTGGATTCGGATGCCTCCGATTTACTCACTGAGCTGCCTCATACTGCTTAAGAAAGTCAACGAGCGCCGTTACGCCGGCTGTCGGGAATGCGTTGTAGATACTTGCACGCATTCCGCCAACACTGCGGTGGCCTTTCAGTCCGCTGAAGCCAGCCGCAGTCGCCTGGCTGATTACGGCGGCATCCTGTTCGTCATTTCCAGTCACAAATGTGACGTTCATCAGCGAACGGTCAGCTGCCGCGGCAGTGCCTGCGAACAGACTGCTGCTGTCGAGGAAATCGTACAGAATACTCGCCTTGGCCTGATTTATTTTTTCAATCTCTGCCAGACCTCCCTGTTTGAGAATCCAGCGAAAGACGAGCGACATCAGATAAATACCAAATGTCGGCGGAGTGTTGTACATGGAATCGTTGGCGGAGTGCGTGCGGTACTGGAGCATCTCGGCCGGATCTTTTGATCCCCGTTCAATCAGATCCCGGCGAATAATGACCAGCGTGACACCGCTGGGGCCCAGGTTCTTCTGGGCTCCGGCATAAATCAGACCGTAGCGGCTGATATCCAGTGGACGGCTGAAAATGTCACTGCTGGCATCACAGACCAGAAATGCATCTTTGGAGTATCCAGCCGGCTCTGTGCGAAACTGAGTCCCGAAGATTGTATTGTTGGAAGTGAAATGGACGTAGGTGGGGGATTCACTGTAACTGACGGCTGTCGGAATTGCGGAAAAATTCTCTGCCTTGCCGCTGCAGGCCACGTGTGTCGACCCGTATTTGCCTGCGGCCTTGATGGCTTTTTCGGACCATGCCCCGGTAACCAGATAGTCTGCAGTCGTATCAGCAGTCAGGAAGTTTTCAGGCACCATTGAGAATTGCAGAGAAGCTCCACCCTGCAGAAACAGCACCGCGTAGTCGTCCGGGATCCCGGCAATCTGGCGACAAAGTGACTCTGCTTCTTCCGCAACGGCGACAAATGCCTTGCCCCTGTGGGAATGTTCACAGACCCCAATTCCGGTTGCACCGAGGCTGAGCAGATTATCGCGAGCCTCAAGAAGAACCTCTTCCGGCAACACTGCCGGACCCGCAGAGAAATTCCAGATTCGTTCAACCATTTCTGAAATGCACTTTCCTGATTCGTTGTTACTGGACCGCTGAGCGTGATCCGCTGCCAGCATCATAATCATCGACCGACGGACGGGAGCATTTTCCTGACGCGGTTTGACAAGGATTCCTGGAGTGGAAAGCAGCAGGAGTTGACTTTGGACAGCCGAGCAGCCTCGCCGACTGGCAAGAATTGTGCAGGTCTCATTGCTCACAGATGCCCCTGCATTCCATACAACCCGCAGAACGCAAACCCTGCTGCTGCTGTCCGGAATGCTGTCGTCGTTACCGAAGAAAATACCCGCTGTAACAGTCAGAGCGCCGCTGATCGCGAATGCTGGCGGGGAATACGGCTTTCATCGTTGAAGCAACCGAATCTGACGTTTAGCATGGATAATCCGTCGCCAGGAAATACGGAAGCTTTGCCGAATCGTGAATTTATTCGCACGGTGGCAGTCCATAAGCAACGATTCCTGCTGATTCAGCAGTGAAATCTGCTCGATGGCGAAGTCATCGCACTGAATGGTCGACACTCTACAGAAACAACAGGTTCTGCCCCGGTCAATTCCTCAGACTGCAGGGTTTTCAGGCTTGTTTGTCTGTCGCGGAGCAATTTGATGAACCCTTACGTTCGCGGAACTCTCTTCTTTCTGGTTTTTGCCGGCCTCGCTACCGAGAGCTACTTTGCCGCTCGAGTGCTTGTACGCCGCCTGGAGATTGAGAAGGGTTTTGAAAAGCTGGCTGCCGACAGTGACGCCGCCATGCAGCAGCACAGCGTGCAGCTTCGCGAAGTCCGCGCAGCAAGATCTGACCTGAACAACCTTGCACTCACAGGCTGGGGCAAGGTGTGGCCATTCGCAGTCAACGGCAACATCAACCCAATCAATCTCACCCCCGGTGGACGTCTGACCGTCAATGGACTCGGGCGAAATCAGGGACTGAAGCCGGTCACCGACGCCAGCAATAACATCGTGGCTCCGGGGGTGGTTCACATGTTCGCGGCCGATGCGAGCAACACGATTCATTACATCGGAGAATTCACCGCAAATCCCGGCCAGTTGCAGGACAACCAGTGTTCTCTGGAACCCAATTGGGGGCCAACGCAGCAGGAAATCGCCAGCTGGGACTTCCGCGGCGGAGTTCGTTTTCGATCAGAGATCCCGCCGGCAGATCGCATCCATTTTTCCACCATCAACCAGGCCATCCGCCGCACAAACCAGACATCCGTTGACACGGACGCTGCCATTGTCCAGCAGCAAAGGCTCAAGGATGCTGCCACGGAAGCACTGGCAATTCGTCAGCGCGAACTGACCGGCGACGCAAACGGCCCGGATGTTTTTCGCCATCCGGAGTATCGAATTGGACTTGTGGATGCCATCAGTAACCTGGAAGACGAGCGAAATGCACTGCAGTCTGCCGTAGATACACTGCGACGGCTTGTTGATGCAGCAACAGCAGCACGCTCGCTGCTGGTGGAACAACTGCACCAGTCCGTGGGCGCAGAAACAATTCAGCCACAGCTCTCCAGCAATGAATGACCGGTAATCTCGACAGGCTGACTGCTTGATTAACCCGCGTTCTCTGGCTGCGGCTGCCGCCATAACGCCTCCGGTAAGCATCGTGCCGTTCACATTCGTCAGTGTGCCTGCCGGCAACAACTGCATGGCTGACAGCCGTCGCTGACGATGCTCGATGGATCATGCTCAGATGTCATTCTGAACAAGCAGTGTTTACAAGCAGTGTTTAAAGGCAGGGGCAGTCAGTGCACACGGAGGCCCCTTCGGGCACTTGCACTGCAGGATGCCCAGTGCCCGTTTTAGCCTGCTTTTGGCCTGTGCAACGTGCTCTGACCTCCTGCACAGGTCTGCAACAGGTGTCTTGTCATCTGCGGGCAGATCGAGGCCGTGCTGCGTTGCCACAGGGAAGTCTGCCCACAGAACTTTGCTGAAGACGCCGGAGCGGCGGCTTTGTCAGCCAAGGATGCTGGAACGAAGTTCTTCCAGCAGAGATACAGCCTGACCGATATCGGCCTTCTGCCGTTCACGATCCTGAGGGATTTCTCGTTCGATGGTGAGCGGCCCGGTATAGCCAATTTCCTGCAGTGTGCGGAGGTAATTTTCAATGCCGACATCGCCGCTGCCAAGAGCAACTTCCTGCCCCCACGCGGTGCCGCGAACACCTTCAGCTGCCCACAGCGCATCCTTACAGTGAATGCTGCGGACAAACGCTGCAACCTGCTTCAGCGCAGCAATCGGCTCCCCGGTGCCATAGAGAATCATATTGGCCGGATCAAAGTTGATGAACAGGTTGTCGCGGTCAACGTCTGCGATGAACTGCAGCAGATGCTCTGCCGTTTCCTGACCTGTTTCGAGGTTGAGTTGCTGGCCATTACCGCGCACGTGGTCGAGCAGTTCGCGAGTTGTACGGATCAGCGACTGGTAGTCTTCGCCGTTTGTATCGTGGGGCACGAACCCGATATGCAAGGCCACGGTGTTACAGTTCAGGAGCTTCGTGAAGTCACTGATTTCCTTCATTTCCTGCAGGCGTGCAGCACGAGTTTCCGGTGGCACCAGGCCGACTGTGCGGGCGGTTGTGGCAATATCGGCGTAGCTCTCGCCCTCAAAACCTCCAAAGACCGCGGTGACCGTAATGCCAGCAGCAGCACAACGCTCAAGGAATGCCGCTGCAGCCTCGGGGGTGCGTGTCCCTGCATGTGGAGCATGCACCTGAATTGTCGGTACTC
>JALRDR010000742.1 GCA_023262145.1 Planctomycetaceae bacterium
TCACCAGCAAGCCCGGTCCAGCATCGCAGTGAATAAGAAGCCGAGGGCAGTGTTTTGCTGAGCGCCAGTCCAGCCTCACCATCGTCACGAGTGCGGAAAGTGAGGGGTGCCGCCGGATTGAGTGCAGACGAATGCGGCCGCTTTCGTTGCTGACTCGAGGATTGTCCCTGGCGAATCCCCTTGCAGGAGTCCGCGTGTCATTGCCGCCGCAAATGCATCTCCAGCCCCGACCGTATCCCGCACCTGCACCCGCAGGGCAGGGCGGGAGTAGAACTGTATGCAGTCACACAGGTCTGCCCCATTTTCCCCCCGCGTCACCGCCATCAACCGCAGGCCCAGAGACTCGCAGAACTGCCCCATCTGTTTTTCGGCGGTCCCGGAAAATCCATGCATGGCCGCAAGATACTCAAGTTCCTCCTCATTGACCTTCAGCACATTGCAGAGCTCAAGCGAAATCGCGATCACCTTGTCATTGAACCAGGGGGCGCGCAGATTCAAATCGAGTATTCGCAGGCAATCCGGATTTGTTTCGCTGACAAAACGGCGAATCACCGCCGCTGAATCCAGTTTCCGCTGACCCAGAGTACCAAAGCAGACCGCATGGCAATCGCGGGCAACCTGCTGTAGTTCCGGCTGCCACACCAGTGCATCCCACGCAGAATGCTCGGCAAATCGATAGCTGGCGATCCCGTTGGTATCTGTCTCCACGAACACCTGACCGGTCGGATATTGCGATTGCTGCAACAAAGATGTATCAACGCCGTGAGCCAGCAATTCTTGCACTGCAGCGGATCCCCGCTCATCAGTTCCTGCTGCACTCAACATGCGAACACGCCCGAAAGGCATCAGTTCTGCGAGACTGCAGGCATAGTTTGCCGGAGCTCCGCCAAATCTGGCCCCATCCGGAAAACAATCCCAAAGCACTTCCCCAACTGCAACTACTACGGGAGTGTCAGTGGTCTGCCGGTCCTGCGTTTGCACAATCACGACTCCCTCTGCTGTCCAGGAGCATCCCCATCACCAAAACGTGTCCGCAGTTCCCGGGCTGAGATTCCCTGCTCTCGCAGGTAACGCACCATCACTTCCGTCTGACCGTGAGTCACCAGAATCTCTTCGGCACCCGTCTCCCGAATGGCCCAGTGCAGCCCAGGCCAGTCTGCGTGATCAGAAACGGCAAATCCGCGATCAAGCGAATTCCAGCGTCTGCCTGCTCGGGTGAGCATCCATCCTGACACCATTGCTCGTGGCGCTGAACCAAATCGCCCCATCCAGGCGGACTCCGCAGCTCCCGGGGGCGCAATAATCAACGCCCCTCCCCAGCGTTTTCGACGGGGCAGACTCGTCACCCCCATCGTCTGCGGTAATTCGATGCCGGACGCCCGATACTCAGCATTCAGCGTCTCCACTGCAGAGTGGCAGTAAATCGGACCGATCGACGGATTGACTCCCGCAAGCACGCGCTGTGCCTTCCCCAGCGAGTACGCCAGAACCACCGCCGGCTGATCCCGATCTCTGCAGCGAATCCACCAATCATTCAGATCAGCGAAAACAGACTCCTGTGCCGGCCACCGATAGATTGGCAGTCCAAAAGTCGACTCCGTGATGAACTTATGACACCTGACCGGTTCGAACGTCGTACATGTTCGATCCGGCTCAACTTTATAGTCACCACTGACAACCCAGACCTCTCCCCGGTATTCCACGCGGACCTGAGCTGACCCGAGGATGTGGCCTGCCGGGTGCAGAGAAATACTGACTCCGTTGATGACCTGGCACTCACCATAGGCAAGTGTTTCAATGACCGCCGCGGGACCAAGCCGCGAGCGTGTGACTCGCAGTCCTTCACGACTGCAGAGATACTGACCAGATCCTGGCCGCGCATGATCTGCGTGGGCATGCGTAATCACAGCCCGCTCTACACGCCGCCAGGGATCAATGTAGAACCCACCCTGCTCGCAGAACAAACCACTGCGTGTTTCTCGGATGAGCTGCTCGTCCGACATGCTCGTGCGGGCTGACTTTCTCAGGACAGCGGGAAGCAGCAGGAGTCGAAATCCTGACTGCGCGACAGTCGTCTGCTGTCAGACCTTTGGCTTGAACTGCTCTTTCTTCTGCTGCATTTCACGCGCCTGACGACGCCGCGCTTCCTCTTCCGGAGCAAACTGCGGACGTCGAGCATTATCCCCGGCACCACCCATCGCCTCTTCAGCAACCGGCATCTTTGTCTCTCGCCACTGCCAGCCCAACGGCTCACTCAGTTCGATTCGGGCCAGAAACGCCCAGGGAGTTCCGGGATGCTCTTCGACTACGCGATTCAGATAGTCCAGAGCCTGCTGATGCATCTTACGGATGTTTGCCGCCCCCTGAATGTCATCAGACGGCTCAAGTGTCCACTGGTTACTGCCCTCTTTTTCAAACGGCTTCGGAGATGCCTTCATGTTCGCCAGCACCGTGTTGTACCCGAACGCCCGCACACGCAGCGCCAGAACACGCCCCATGGCAAGGTCGTACTGGG
>JALRDR010000800.1 GCA_023262145.1 Planctomycetaceae bacterium
AAATGGGGGGAGTTATGCAGATCCGCTGTGGAAGGACCCAAACAATCGGTTTGCGCCGCCAATTCTGAATCGGACGAATAAATCGTCTACAATGCACGAACTTCTGCGGAGGTTCAGCAAAGTCAACACGCCGCCACAAACAGCATGCTCGGAACAGCCGCTGTACCCGACCACCGGAGCCGCTTCGACACCATGTTTACCTGTCCGAAAAAAGATGGTTTCCTCCCATTGCTGATCCTGCTTGCCAGTGTGCTGCCATCCGGCTGCGACCAGCCCGCAGCGTTGCATTCCGACATCGCAGCCAGCAGGGACTGGTCCGAACGGACGCGCGCATCTCAAGGTCGCGTAGTTCGAATGGCAATGTGGGACGGAGACCCTCAGATCAATCAATGGATGCGACTGCAGGTTCGTCCATGGCTGAAAGAGCACTTCAAAATTGACCTGCAGTTCTCCGGAGTTCGTGGGCATGCACTTGTGACGCGAATGCTGAGCGACATTGAGGCTGACCGTAGTTCTGGTGACTTTGACATTGTCTGGATCAACGGCGAGACCTTCTATCAGCTTCGCCAGATCAATGCTCTGGCTGGCCCGTTCACACACCTGCTTCCCAATGCCAGATTCATTGACTGGCAGGATCCTTTCATAGCGCTCGACTTTCAACAGCCCGTGGAAGGCTTTGAGTGCCCATGGGGGACCGTTCAGATGACACTGATCCACAATTCCGAGACTGTTCCGGATCCCCCCCATACACTGCAGGAACTTGAAAGCTGGATCCGCATGAACCCGGGCAGATTCACGTTTGACTGCAGCTTTACCGGCATGACATTTCTGAAAAGCCTGCTGCCGGGTTTTGCAGAACGGAAGACTGACCCGGTACTTTCTCCTGACGCACAGACGTGGAAGACTGTCTCAGGTCGGTTATGGGACTGGATTCGCCGACAGCGACCCTATCTCTGGCGCGAAGGCAGGACCTTCCCCGAGGACGTCGCGCAGTTGCATCACCTGTTCAGCACTGCAGAGGTGGACTTCACGATGAGCAACAACGATGGTGAAGTGGACAATAAAGTTGCGCAGGGAATCCTGCCGGACTCGGCACGTGCCTACGTTCCGGACTGGGGCACCATCAGAAATACTCACTATCTGGGCATCCCGATGAATGCGCCGCAGAAGGATGCCGCCATGATCGTGATCAACTATCTCATTTCCCCCGACGCACAACTCCAGAAACTCACTCCTGCAGTCTGGGGAGATGGAACGGTGCTTGATCCGGATCTGCTCTCTGCTGAATGGAGGCAGCGATTTGAATCCGTGGCAGGAAGAATTCGCGTGCCGCCGGCAGCACAACTGCGGGAAAGGGCATTGATGGAACCAACTGCAGAAGTCATGATCCGCCTCCATGAAGGTTTCCGTGAGCAGATACTTGAAGCTTCTGACTAGCCGCGTGCGGCAAGCTGCTGCACCTGCAGACGTGCTGGTGGGGCGACTGCTGCTGATCGGCCTGGGAGTGCTGTTTCTGCAGTTATTTCTGCATGGACTTTCTTACAGCCTGGGTGTCACCGGTCTGCTGAGCAGGGGAGTAACGACTGAATTCTGGTCAGCGGCGCTGTCCACACCAGCGCTGCCCCAGAGCCTGCTCCTGTCCACGCTGATCGCGGCGGCCGTCACCCTGTTAAGTCTCTCCGGTTCCCTGCTGATGACCGCCCGGAGATACTGTTGCGGGCGAAGTCGTTGCCTTGAATCTGCAATCTGGCTGAGTATGGCCGTCCCGGTAATCGTTGCCGCAACATTGATACGCTTCTGGCTTGCCCCTGGCGGCCTGATCGCTCGAATCCTTTATCACTGCGGATTCCTCGCATCCCCTGCCGAATTCCCCGCCCTGATCAACGACCCGTACTGCATCGGTATTGTTCTCTGCGGAACATTTTGCAGCATGCCTCTGCTGACGCTGTTTCAACTGCGAATTCAGGAAACAGACGGGCTGCACCTCTACGCACATGCTGCAGTTCAGCTTGGCGCAAGTCAGCTCCGGGCATTCACACACGTGTTCCTTCCCATGCTGATCCGACGCAGCCGTGGTATGCTGCTACTGACGTTTCTCTGGAACTTTTCGGCCTGGGAAGCTCCACTCCTGCTGGGCCGGCAGTCGCCCCGCATGATCTCTGTGCTGATTCAGAAATCCTCCGGCGAGTTCTCACTGGCTCAGCGGCCCCTCGGTTTTGTCTTCTCAACCGTCTATTTCCTCGTTGGCGTCCTCGCGATTACGATTGTGTCAGCGAAGGATCGGAAACATGAGTGATCTCTGCAGACAGTCTGCCGCCAGCAGCAATAACCGTGCGGGGTTCGGATGGCGTACTGTTGAGTACCTTCTGCTCTGCCTGACAATTGCAGTCGTTGTCGGACCGCTGCTGCTGCTTTCCTGCGGTATCGGCTGGAGCTGGCCGCGGCTGCTGCCTGACCGACCCGGTTTCATGCACTGGCAGACACTCCTGTCAAGCGACACAGGCCTGCTGCCGGCCATGCAAACATCCGTCGAACTGGCCTGCCTGACATCAATCCTGGCAACAACGTTCGGACTGATCATGAGCAGAGCGGCTGCCCTGAGCAGAACAATTACGTTGCGTGGGATACTGTTTCTTCCCTGGATCACCTCTCCCGTCGTGGCTGCCATATCGCTTTACCACCTGCTGGCAGGGATTCAGCTGGCCGGAAGCTTTGCCGGAGTTGTGATTGCTCAGCTTGCATTTGCCGCACCATTTGCCGCACTCATCTTTCGCGATGTCTGGAATCAGCGGACCCAGGAAATGATTCGCCTGGTTGCCAGCCTGGGCGGCTCCACGACTGCCGTCTGGACACATGCGATCTGGCCCCGAGTCCGCCGGCTGCTTTCATTGTCTCTGCTGCAGACAGCATTATTCAGCTGGCTGGACTACGGCATTGTCTCTGTCATCGGCGGTGGTCGTGTTGATACGGTCACCATGCGACTGTTCTCGCTCCTGCGGGAAGCAGGACTGAATCAGACGGCCCTGGCGGCGATCATTCTGATGAGCCCGGCTATCGCATTCAGCCTCCCCCTTGCACTTCAGCGAATGCGATTACCGGCACTGCTCGCGCTCAGATCAGGAGACTCTGAGTGACTGAACCGGCACCTGTAATCAATTGCCCGATTCTCTCTGCGGATTCCATCAGCGTGCGTCTGGGGAATCGCAGCATTCTGAGCGAGGTGAGTCTGTCGCTGGCCGCGGGAGAAATCCTCGTCATCATGGGTGCGTCCGGTTGCGGCAAGACAACATTGCTGCGCTGCCTTGCAGGGGAACTTGCCCACAGCGGTACGGTTCACATTTCCCCGCCCGACACCACAGGCCACACTCGCAGCCTCCAGCCGGCACGAACACTATTGATGCAGCAGCAGCCACTGCTTTTTGAACACCTGACAGTATTCGACAACATTGCGTTCTCGCCGCGAATGCGTTCTGTTGCCACGCCGGAGATCACCGCCAGAACGAAGCATGTTCTGGAAATACTTGAACTCCAGGATGTCTCATCGCAGTACCCGCAGGAACTTTCCGGAGGCCAGAAGCAACGTTGTGCGTTCGGTCGTGCATTGCTTGCAGAGCCAGCAATTCTGTTTATGGACGAGCCGTTCAGCGGCCTTGATAATGACGTTCGCCTGCGACTGCAGCAGTTTTTCCGCGAGCTGTGTCCGAAGTTCGGAATCAGCAGTATCTTTGTAACTCACGATCTGAGAGAAGCCCTGGTCGTCGGAAATCGCTTTGGACTGCTTCACGACGGCCGCCTGCAGCTATGGCCGGATGCCACCAGCTTTGCATCAGCTCCGGAAACCGGGGTTCGCAGAGAAATTGAATTCTGGCGGAACATGGAGAACTTCGCCGGCTGAATTCAGGGTAATTGCCACGCGGGCAGCCCGCAACGGAAACTGCTCCCCACAGAAAACAGCCCCACGCAGTCCCCCGGATGTGCTAAAATACACGAACTCAGTTCAGTCCAGCAGAGAATCACCCATGACTCTACAACTCCCACAATCAATGGAACCGGGCGAATGGCTGCGTTTCTGCTCCACACTCGCAACTCCAACCATCGCAGTAGTCGCGGTGCTGCACATCTGCCTGTTCCTGATACTGCGTATCTGGCGAAAGCGTGACCTGCAATTCCTCACGGAAACACTCGATGAGTTTACTCACGGTCTCAGCAACAGAAGCCAGCTGCCCCGCGGTACTGCCCTCGAAAACCAGGTTGATGCATTCCTGCAGGATGTGGGCGATGTGCTGGCAGATCCTCGTCGCCAGTCAGATCGACAACTCTGCCTTAATCGGCTCGACATCCTTGATCAGCGTCGCCACTATCTGAATTCCATTCGTTTCGAATCTGCATTCCATTCCGCGCGGACCATGATTGAAGCCTATCCCCTTGCCGGTGTCCTGGGAACGGTGCTGGCGATTGGTTCTGCCCTGCAGTCCGACACAACCTCGGGAAACGCCGTCGGGGTAAACCTCGTCATGGAACGATTCGGTGACTCCATCTGGTCAACATTTGCGGGCCTCACTGCAGCCGTGCTGCTGCTGTTTGTCAGCAGTCTGCAGGAAGTGCATGTCGCCCGCCTTGCAGAATGTCGGTCCGGCGTCCGCGAGATGATCGGACGTGCCAAACGGGAACTCAGGCTGGTCGCAGAGCAGGGGGACAGGCCCTGATGGGAATCCCAGTCCGCCGACTCGCTCTGCAGCTCACCCCGATGCTGGACCTGATGCTGATCGTCCTGTTTTCTCAGTACCTTGAGAATCGTGAACGCAGCGAAAGTCAGCTCCAGAATCTGCGTCAGGAACAGGCTGCTGTAGAGCAGCAGGCTCTGGAACAGCAGCAAATCATGGAACAGGAACTGCAGCGAATCAATCAGATTGCAGCAACCTACGATGAACGCTATCGGAGCATACTCAGCCAGCATCAGACTGCCGGCGAAGTTCTTCGCAGTACCCTCAACCTGCCCCAACGCGCGCTGCAGCAGATTCTTGAGTTGCAGTCGGAAGATCGCGTTCAGGATGCTCAACGCCTGGAACAGGCGGTCGGTCGACTGCAGACGCAGCTCGACGCCAGCGGCGACGAGCTGTTTCGCTTTCTGATGCAGGTCGATGAAATGCAGAAACGCGTGACATTCTGGGAGGTGCATATTTCTGAGTCGGGTTCCGCAGTCATCTCCGACGGACAACGTCAGTTCCTCGCAGACTTTTCATCATCTGAAGAATTTGCCAGCAGACTTGGTATGCTGAGCCAGAATTTTTCAGACCCTCATAACCTCGTGCTTGTGATCCTGACCTGGGGAGACAAAGCTTCACTCAGGTACCGTCTCTCAGCACAGCAGGGCCTGCCGTTGCTGCTCGACGCTCTACGCCAGGATGCCGGTGGCACACGCTGGTTTGACTCATCAGTCATCGGGCACTGTCCGGAAGGCCCACACCTGTTCCAGCTTCAGAATCTCCAGTGACCGACGAATTCCTGCTTTGCACTTACAGGGGAGCACTCAGATGCCGGGCGAATCAGCAGACACTTCAGCTGCCGGATCCAGAAAATTCTCTCTGCGCCGATTCACGGGCGGAGCATTGCTTGTCGGAATTGCTGCCCTGCTCATTCTCAGGGACAGTGGCTCCGGGATCAGCATCAATTCCGCTGCGGACGACAACGGACAGTCGCAACAGCCACCGGAAGAATCAGAGACCAGTCCGCATGAGAATAACGCTCAGTCCGAAAAGTCGATTCTCTCATCAGAAGAGTCTGCGGCAATCTCGAATGGGGTCCTTACCGTGCTGATCGACGGACAGGATTTTCTGCTGCGAATTCCGGATGAACCGGATGCACTGTATCGCCCCACAGAGCTGGCTCATATCACGGCACTTGCTCCCCGTGCGACCGGTGATGGCACGGGCGTACGCGTGTTCATACAGCGACGCGAAACCGCCCAGGCCGCGGCAGAAACCGACCTGATCAGCGCACTCGTCGCCGCCGGTATCAGTCGCGATGCGATCCGCATGCCGGACCAGATCGTTCCCTGACCCGCATTCCTGCCCGATCACCTTCCAGACCGATCACACTAAGCCGCATTCGAAGGTGCCGTATGCCTGATCAACAGGAAATCGAACGTCAGTTTCTGGCGTATCGAAGTCAGCGACAACGTGTGGCGATCGTGGCGTCCGCATGTCTGCTGGCGGGCGGCGTGGGCTGGTGCAGCAGTCCATCCGGCACCTTCTGGCCTGCTGCATGCCTGCGAATCGGATTTGTCTTTTCTTCACTCTGGATTTGTTTTCCATCGCGCAGACGCCCGGCGGCGTGGGCCGTGATCTCACCGCTGCCACTGATCATCATTGCGGCCACTGCTTTTTTTCTGCCGCGCGTCAAGGGGGCACTACCGCTGGTGGCCGTTGCGGCCGTTGCTTTGCTGATTCTGCGTCCTCGCAGAAGCCGTTAAAACTGCAGCAGTCCCGGAATTCAGTCCACGTAACGCAGACGCACAGCATCCAGAATGACATATCCGTCGGTGTCCGTGTTTGTCAGCAACACAGACAGCTTCTGGCCCTTTTCAAGACTGACAATGCTGAGAGCCTCGAATAACTTTTCTTCGTTCGGATCCTGCGTCTGGTCCACCTGCACAATTTCCGAAATTGACTGCGTGCGGATCATGACCGACAGGTTGCGGGCGCGATTTGAGTGCGCAGACCACGACAGTGAAACTTCCCATCTGCCTGCCTGCGGCGCAGTAAAAGACCATTCCGCACTGCAGGTCCCCTTGTTGCTGTCGGAATCGTGACGATAGCCGCTGCCTACAAATCTGCGATTGGATGAACTTGTGGACCAGTTGCCGGTGAGCACAGCCCTGGTGTCATCCAGTACAATACCAGCCAGGTCTTCCGGACGCAGCAGCACCTGCGGCTCTGAGCCGACTGGAAGCTGCAGCACCTGCCCATCCTTCAATAATTGCCGCTGCAACTCGCTCCACGGCAGGTCCTGCAGCGCAGAACCAGCTTCAATGCTCATCACCGCAGCCGTTGCGGAACTCTGCCCGAGGATCATGAATACCGGCTCCATACGTATGGAACCATAGGCGATGTGAGAAGCGGAAAGACAAACCGGCACCAGCAGATTCTCACACTCCCCACGGGCTGGAACGATGGAGCGATAGCTGATCTGATAGGCGCCTCCCGGCGATACCTGAACGTCGCCTTCGTTCTGAACAAAACCGTCAGCGCCGACAAATCTGCGGACATTATGCGAGTCCATGTTATAGCTGCCCAGCCCCACAGGATCAGCGGGAACACGCGTTCGACGACAGTCGGCTTCAGTCACCACGTAATCGCTGACCATCCGCCGCGATTCTCTGATATACAGCTCGCGCGGCCAATGCCCGTTGTCGGTGAATTCATCGGCAGCCAGACCCCACTGTGACATTTCCTGCCGCACTTCGGCTGGCACGCGAGGATGACTGGTCAAAGCCCACATCAGTCCCTGTTGATAGATACGATGTCGCTTCACGATCGCTTCACGCTCCGCGTAAGACGCTTCCGGATACAGATAGTTCTGGCCAATGTAATCGGTGGACACAGCGTGGTTATTGTTCGTGTCCGTCTTGTGGTTGGGCAGCAGCGCAGGACTCATCGGAACCCGCAGGTCCCCTGACTCAAAGGTGCGAAACAGAAGTTCATACTCCTGCTCGCGAAATCCGTCCGGCTTCACAAATGCGATGCGATTGAGTGGATTGCGGGTCATACAGAGGCGAAAGCAATAGGCCTGAATTCGTGCGTCTGCTGCCCCCTCCACTCCAGCCCCCGCAGCCTCCACTCCCGGCAGCAGACCACTGCCGGAATCGCCGCGGATACGAAACGGATCGACATCGGTCACGAATCGATGATTATGAGTATTCTGAGCAGGCTGATTGCCGTTTAAGGTCTCTCCGTACGTGGAGTTCGCTTCGCGTCCGACCGCATACCTCACCCCGGCGGCAGCCATCAGATCGCCTTCATACCCGGCATCGATATAGACGGTACCGGAAACGATCAGCCCCGATTCCAGCTGGATCTGAGTGATGCGATTTTCCTGCTGCAGCAGCCCCTGACTGCGATCAAGTCGCTCTCCACGAAGCACCTGGACACCAGCCTCCGCCAGCATCTGCTCAAACACCTGCTCCGCAACATGTGGCTCAAACACCCACATGGCATCCTGCTGCGGCGAAAACCGCGAGAAATCCGCAGCGTTCTGAAGACTCCACGCAGCAGGCGTTTCGTAATGCTTCTGAACACGCCGATAGAATTCCCGAGCCAGCCCTCCAATCACCGCCTTATTACCGGTATCGGTAAACCCCAGCCCGGCAGAGGACATTCCGCCAGGATGCGACTCGGGACTGATGAGCACCACTGTCCGTCCCATCCGGGCGGTCTGAACCGCTGCAATGACTCCGGCAGAGGTTCCTCCATAAACCACTACGTCGGCCTGCAGCAGCTGTTCTGTCCGGAGCCCAGCTTCAGATGCAGCCCCCGGATTACCGCCCAGAATCGCCGTCAGTAACACCCAGCCGACCTGCCAGGCTGCTCGCCTCATCGCACGTACCTTTTCGGAACTGAACCCCGACCAGAATCGTCAGCTCACTGCGTCTGTTGATTCCCTGGACACCACCGATTCGCTTATCATGCTGTCGCCTGCATGTTGTACCATCATCCAGGGATTCCATCCATGAGCCGACTTGGCCTGACAATCATTGCGTTTGCGGTCCTTGCAGCTGAGCTTCCGCAGGCAGCCGCGCAGCAGAAAACACGCGATCAGAAAGTACGGGAAGATCGAGAAAAGGTGACCGCAGCCGGATTCTGGATCTACAACGATCTCGCCGCCGGGTTCACTAAGGCACGCCAGACTGGAAAACCTCTTCTCGTCGTGCTGCGTTGTATTCCCTGTGAAGAATGCGTGAAGCTTGATGATGACCTCGTCGATGAAGATCCGGTTCTGCGTCCTTTGCTGGAACAGTTCGTCTGTGTGCGTATCGTTTCCACCAATGGTCTGGACCTGTCGCTCTTTCAGTTCGATACAGACCAGTCCTTTGCTGTATTCATGCTGAATGCTGACCGCACAGTTTACGGACGGTTTGGTACACGCAGCCATCGCACGGAGTGGATCGGAGACGTCTCGCTGAAGGGGCTGGCCGAAGCACTGAAAGGCGCACTGGACCTGCACCAGCGCTGGCCGGAGCCACGCGAATCCCTGCTCGCAAAAACTGGCCCGGCTCCCCTTTTTGATCATCCGGAAGACTTTCCCGCGCTCAGCGAACGCTACACGGGTACACTGGACTACAGCGGCCAGGTGGCCCGCAGCTGCATTCATTGCCATCAGATCGGCGACGCTGTTCGCGACTACTACCGATCGCGTTCAGAACCAGTCCCGGCGGATATCATCAGCCCTTATCCCCACCCCAGGTCCATTGGCATGATCCTCGACCCGGATCAGCGGGCCACCCTCCGCGATGTAACTCCGGATTCGCCTGCTCACCGCGCAGGTTTCAAACCAGGCGATCGCATCGAACTGCTGAACGGCCAGCCGCTGCTCTCTACCGCAGACATTCAGTGGATCCTGAACTCCATCCCCGCCACGGGCGGGACCCTGCAGGCGAATGTACAGCGCAGCGGTCGGCCGGTGAAATTGCAGATCCCACTGCAGGATCACTGGAAGGAAGCAGACTCCATCGACTGGCGCGTCAGTGCCTGGGGACTCAGCAGAATGGTACTGGGGGGACTGAGACTGGAACCCGTTGATCCGGAACAACGCGGCAAAAACGGCGTCCCGGAAAGCGGCATGGCGCTAAGAGTCCGCTACGTGGGGCAGTACAACGAGCATGCAGCTGCAAAACAGGCCGGATTTCAGGTTGATGACGTGATCATCGCTTTCAACAGACAGAACTCCACCGGCAGCGAATCTGATCTGCTCCGATACGGCACAACCCGGCTCACACCCGGTACAAGCGTACCAGTCGATCTCGTCCGGAATGGACGCCAAATGACACTGCAGCTGCCGCAACAGAAGTGACGGCAGCATTGCACATTCCCCTCGTCCCTGGCCCTCCCGAAATCCGCCGACATTTTTTTACGAGTGTCTCCATGAAAAGACTATCCAGTGCTCTGCTTCTGATTCTGTCTGGCGTTGTTTCCGTTTCCCTTGCAGAAGACGAATGGCCACAGTTCCGCGGGCCGGACGGGCAGGGCCATGCACTCACTGACCAGCTGCCGCTGAAGTGGAGCGAAACTGAAAATGTCGTCTGGAAAACACCCATTCCGGGTGAGGGCCACTCGTCACCAGTCATTTCCGGTCAACAGATCTGGCTGACGACAGCCATCGTCAGGGAGCTTTCAGAGGAAGAACTGAAAGCCAGACTGGCACAGATTGAAAATCCGAACAACCTGCAACTGGCCGGAACACTGGAGCTGAAAGCTATCTGTGTCGATCGAGAAACAGGAGACGTCAAACATCAGGTCGATCTGTTCACAGTGGAGTCGCCGGAACCGAAGCACTCGCTGAACAGCTACGCTTCACCGACTCCTGTGATCGCGGGAGATTTTCTGGTTTGCCACTTCGGAACCTATGGAACCGCCGCAGTCAATCGCGAAACCGGAAAGGCCGTCTGGCGAGTTGATCACCTGAAACTGGACCACCAGAACGGACCGGGAAGTTCCCCTGCAGTCTGGGGCGATCTCGCCATCATCCATCTGGACGGAATGGACACGCAATCCATCGTTGCCCTGAATATCCAGACCGGTGAGGTTGAGTGGCAGACCACCCGTTCAGGTGAAATGGACCCGACTCCGGCTCTTAAGAAAGCCTACGGCACGCCGCTGATCGTGGAAACTGCAGATCGCCCACTGATCATTTCACCCGCAGCCAACTGGGTTTATGGCTACGACGCACGCACTGGTAAGGAAATCTGGCGTGCTGGATATGGCAAACTGGGATTCTCCACAGTACCGCGACCAGTGCTCTACAAAAACCAGGCACTGATTGCCACCAGTTACATGCAGTCACGACTGCTCTCAGTACGCATTGATGGACAGGGAGATGTCACGGACAGTCACATCGACTGGATTTCGGATCGCCAGATTCCCCAGAAACCATCTCTGATCGTGGTCAACGAACATCTGTTTTTTGTCAGCGATAGAGGTATTGCTCGTTGTCTGCGTCCCGAATCCGGTGAAGAACTCTGGTTCGCTCGACTTCACGGCGAATACTCAGCTTCTCCTACCGCCGTCGGCGATCGCCTGTACTTCTTCAATCAGGATGGACTCTGTACCGTAATTCGAGCTGCCGACAAATTTGAGGAACTTGCGCAGAACGAACTGGCATCCCCAGTGATGGCGTCTCCGGCAATTGCCGGAAATGCACTGTTTATTCGAACATCCGATCACCTCTATCGGATTGAAGATCAAAAGCCGCAGCCGACGCAGCAATGATCTCAATTCGGAAGTTGCGTAAGAACGGCAGATTCTGATCTCAGGAGCATCAATCGCCCGACTCCTTGAAAACAGGCGCGAAAGCACAGTGAAACGCGTGCACTGTCCATCGCGAATACTGTCACGCGTCAGCATGGCGATGCAACTCCCGGAAGTCGTCAGCAGTCCACCCCGACACAGTTCGCTCTCTGCCAATGGCAGCTGTTGCTGCATGACGGCTGAATTCGTCCGGACTTCAGAGCAAATTCGGGGGCGTTTGCCGGTTGCATCCACGCCGGCAGTCCTGTTGTGTTTGCCCGCAACAAAGTCGGCTGGGTGCTGGGTGCTGGAAGACCGCTCAAACAGGAGCAGTCGCAATGGCTGCCGTTTGAGGCAGGGTGCGTCACAGGAATCTCCGGCAATGCTCACGGGACGCAACCCGGTCAGTTGCCAGGTGACTCAAGGAGTCCGAATTCGTGAAGTGATTGACTGACAAGCCGCGAGCATTTTGCGGCACGATCAAATATCAGTGTTTTTTCTCGGAACAGCATGAATTTCAGAGTCGCCACGTCCACGTCTGCAATCATTGAGGACGGCAGCCGGACATAGTCCTCCAGAAATCTGATCGCCAGATGCTGCCAGTCATGATACTCGTCTTCATTGATTGCTGGTTGTTTGAACAGAAAGCGACTGCCCTGGGCATCCTCCAGCGGATACAGGGCCATCACTGCCGCTGCACAGGCCGCATACAGCAGAAACTCCAGCGGCATCTGACCAGATTTGATTTCCGTACGATTGACGGTCAGCCATGTAACACAGCCGCCCCAGTCCAGCATTGACGGACCTGGACGTGATACACCCCGAACCGCGGCAGCCTTGAAGAGCATATCCGGAGTCCAGCGATCCAGATCCAGCTTCAGTCGCAAAGACCATTCCCGACTGCTTGGAAAATCAAATCGCTCATGCTGACGAACCGCATTTCCCGCCGAGCGGGAGACACTCGTTGCGGCTGTAATGTTCAGAGTGCTGACGAGCTTCAGTGTGTTGACACGGATGCAGAGTTTGGCAGCGCGATCCGTCAGTTCTGCCATGGAAATGCATGTCTGAAGCGAAGTGCGGGACCGACGGGACCGACTGCGTTCCCACGCGATTCTGTTTCTTTCAATTCTCTGTTCTGTCAGTGGTATTTGTGCCTGTCGTAACAGCCACCACTCCCCCGAAAGCACTGCCGCCGTTGTGATTTTAGATTCCAAAATGCAACCACCCAACTGCTTACCACATTGGAAAAATCAGATCAGAAACTGGCGAGCGACTTTCCTGCCAGAACAGATTTGCCGCCGACGACCGAATTCAGAGCAGCAGCCCCGACTACATGCCATCAGCGAAGTTCAGGCCAGAAACCGGTCTTGCTCCTCCGCTTTGGGCATCCTGCACGCCTCCAGCCGCCCGAACAATTTATAACGAGAAACCGCGACGAAGCGGTAGCCCAGATCGCGAATTGGGCTGGGAATCACCCAGAGGAGGCAGCCCGCAACTCGCCAGATACCGCCACATCCCCAGAGAATCCGACAGACAGCTCCGGTGCGGATCCAGTACTTCCCATGCTGCCGTAGGACTACGGTCTTCAGGTCGTTTCGACACCACGCCGGCAGTGTAGCCATAGCCGTGGTGCCCTGCAGCGGAGCAAACAGAAACGTCCTCCTGTGGTCATGATCCAGAATCCATCTGACCGATCGATCACAAAGTCCGCAGACACCATCAAAGTAAACCACACCGCGGGAATGCAGTTTGTCAGCAGCAGCTTCACCGGCAGGACTCTGATGTTCAATCTGCTGCCCGTCCATCGATCGATTCCAGCACAAGTACTACACCAAAGGCACTACGGTACGCACGCGACCATAGTCAACAAAAAAAGCGGCAGGTGCGAAACCTGCCGCTACGGACTCTCTCGGATCAGTAAGGCCGCAAGGGCCTGACCTCAGTCCTGATAATCAACGACAATGAATCCGCGACGTACTCGAACGTCGACAGCGTACTTCCCGAAGTCATAGCGAACAAGATCACCATTGCGGCGAGTCGTTACCTTCATGTCTTCTTCGCAGTAGCATTTGGGTACACAGATTTCGATGTGTACCTGAGGATGCTCTGGTGCTTCACATTTGCAGCAGTCGCACTCGCCACAACCACCGCACCCACTGCAACCACCGCACTCACCGCAACCGCCGCACTCGCCACAGGCATGCCCGCAGTGACATTCCGGCTCAACGTAACAGGGGTCATTGACAGCAATAACCATGGGTACTGAGCAGCATGCTGTTTCATGCTTATCAACGTACCTGACACATTCGAACAGTACCGGCTCTGCGTCAGCTCCCGGTGGAGCGGGTGCGGCCTCATCGAAGACACCTGCTGATGCAGTGGCGGTCAGACTGAAACAGACCATTGAGCAGAACAAAAGAAATCTCATCTGAACATCCCCCTGAATTACTCAGAATCGGGCCGTCCGGCGACGGCCACCTGTACGGAAAAGGTCCCCAAATACCGCTGGGAGTGCCCCCAGGAACCGGAATCGGGCTGACAATGGCCGCTCCTCGACCATCACTGCCTGCTAAGTATGCGTCAGGAGCCTGCTCCTGAACAACTCCAACGCTGATTACTCCGGGAAAATCAGCAAAACGGGAAGGCTCGAGAAGACAGCAAAGCGAGATGAAATCGTTCCTCGGGGTCACAGGATTACGCAAGTTAATGAATTCACATCGTGTCCGTGACTTCAATACCAAGCAGAGACAGTCCCGTATGGATTGCCCGTGCCATCAGGTCACAAAGCACAAGACGACTGTTC
>JALRDR010000906.1 GCA_023262145.1 Planctomycetaceae bacterium
GGCTGGGAGCCCGTAAAGGCATCTGAGCATCCTGAGATCCAACTGATGAACATCGGGGAAAAGTCCCGGTTTCCAGACAGCATTGAGATTGGCGGACTCATCCTTTGCAAGACCCCATCCGAGTTTGTTGACCAACGCAACGGGTACTACCAGAAACAAACTGATAGCCAGATGCAGTCGGTTTTTCATAATTGGATTCTTTCAGAGCTCTGGCAATGGGCCGAATCAGAGCAAGTTCTTCAAACGTCATTAGTGAGATTCATTTTTGAGATAAGATCGCGCAGGTCGCCGACTGCAATGGTGCAGGCGGGGCCATGCCCGTGAAATTACGGATTGGCAGCCAGTGGTCGCAATATGGACTGCCAACGCCGAACGACGGAATTCGCAGCAAACGAGGAGGTCCCCGGGAGCACCTGCTGCATCGCGTCTGTAAAAAACGCGGAGCGAGTACCAGTTTTGTCCGACGGGTGAGCCTGAAGGGTCTGCAATCGGCGGCAACTTCAAAGAAGCATCTGAGCGGGCAAGCAAGACTTCGCACGCAGTCATACGTCTGACTCCTGCTTCGATCCCCGCATTGTATTCGGCATTGAACGATATAGCGCCCGCAATCGGCTCTTATTCAGCCATTTTCAGGTCACCGTCTGCAAAATGTTCAGGCCAATCAGGTTGTGTTGAATTCTTGTTTTTGATCCTGCTGTGCAGAGCGGAGCGAAATGAGGATTAATCTGCCATCAGCCTGCCAGCCGTTGCGCCTCATCGTCGTCTGCGTAAAGCTCACTGCGAGTCAGCGGGAGTGACGATCCTGTCCTCCGCACGTGCTTTTCTGCAAGGACCTGGTAAAGACGCGCTCCACCATTCTGAAAGGCCAGACTGCATCCGGCCAGATAAAGCTGGTACAGCCGACAGGCTTCTTCTCCGACCAGGCGGCTGGCCTCCTCGCGCCGGTCGTAGAGCCGCCGACACCACATCGCACATGTCCGGATGTAATGGTTTCTCCAGCCTTCCACGTCGCTGACTTCAAAGCCGCCTGATTCCATGGACTGAATCATGTGTCCCAGATGGTCCAGCTCTGCCCCGGGGAAGATATGTTTTGCCAGCAATCGCCGCTCCGGATTCAGCCTCCGGAATTGCTTCATATTCGCTTTTCCCGGACGAGTGATTCCCTGAAGCAGAAAGAGGCCGTGCGGTGACATCAGCGAATTCACCTTCTTCATGAACGATGGAATGTTGCTGATTCCGACATGCTCGTACATGCAGATCGATGCCACCTTGTCGTACTGTCCCTGCAAATCCGCGTAATCGCACACTTCAACCGTTACCCGGTCGGCAAGTCCCAGCTCATGCGATTTCCTGTCAACATAAGCCTTCTGGTTCTGTGACAGCGTAATTCCGTGAGCCTGCACTCCGTAGTGCCGCGCCGCATGGAACAGCAGGCCTCCCCAGCCAAAGCCGATATCCAGAAATCTCTCGCCCGGCCTGAGCCGAAGTTTGCGACAGGTAATGTCCAGCTTGTTCAGTTGGGCCTGGTCCAGAGTGTTGTCGTCAGCGGTAAAGTAACCGCACGTGTAGACCATTCGCTCATCAAGAAACAACTCATAGAATTCGTTGCTCAGGTCGTAGTGAAACTGCACGAAATCCACGTTTTCAATTTGCTTCCGGGCACGTCCGGTGACTTCCCCTTTGAATTCATGATCAATCGTCGCTGCTGATGATGATTGAAACAGAAACGGCATCAGCGCGCGAATGACTTCCAGCTTGCCAACCGGAGTCCCCTGCCTCTCAATCGCACTGTCCCGCAGGGACTGAATGACTGTGTGCAGGTCAGCGCCGTGAAAATCGATGTGCCCCCGTGCGAAGTGACGCAACAGATTCGCCGGGGTTGGTCGGCGAAGCATTGAGGCAATGACTTCCGGTCCCGAGAACGACACACACAGATTCGGGTCAGTGGCAGTTCCCAGCGGAATCTTTGATCCGTCCCAGAGCTGAATTGACGCTCTGCCGTTCAATCGTGGCGCCAATCGCTTAATCAGCGCACGAGCAGCTTCCAGCTGCCGTGCAGCACGCGTTTGTCTTCCGAACATATCGAAGCATTCTCTGGCCGATCCGCGACGGACTCACTGAAGGTGTAGTGGCCCGAGGGCGTTCCACGGAGAACGTGCGAGGGCTTGATCCAGAAGACATGCCTAGTGTTACAGCGTCTGCCAGTCTGAAGTCAAGATCAGAATCCGTGCTGTGCCCGCAGATCAGGAAGCTGTGCGCCGTGAAAGTAAGCCGTTCACCGTGGTGTGACTCCCACCCGCCGCAGAAATGCTCCAGCCGGAAGCAATTGCAGAAACGGAAACGCGAACGCATTCGTGGAATCCCTCAGGATCAGGAATCTCAATTGGGGAATGCAGTGGGCAGGCTGGCCGAAACATGAGTAAACGCCGGTCAGGCCGCGAAAGACGAATTCGCAGGAGCCGAACTGTCAGTGTTTCAGGGAAGGCAGTTCTCGGATCGATAATCAGCGGTCATCAGCAGGGAACGGGCGACGGGCTGCCGGCCAGACTGTGTGCTGAGATTGCTGTTCGTGGTCGGATGGATTGTTCCGGATTTGCGTCGACTTCTGAACCCCGGGCGCAATAATCGACAGGACTTTTGGGTAGAGACCTGCAGGGTTGGCTGAGATCCGGACGTCACGACGGTCAGGGACAGGGATGCGGATTTCGTTTGACCTTGATGACACGCTGATCTGTTATCAGTCGTATGTTCCCAGGGAGTGGAACCGCATCCCGTGGGTGCTGCGGCGGTGGTTGCCTGAGCCCTTTCGGCTGGGCAGTGTGGAGTTGATCCGGGCACTGCGGGAACGCAGTTGGGAAGTGTGGGTGTACACCACATCAGGGCGTTCCCCCTTCCTCGTCAGCTGCTGGCTGTGGTTCTATGGAATTCGGGTGGCCGGAGTGATTAACGATGCGGTGTATCAGGAATACCTGCAGCGACATCGGATTCACGACTACCCCAGCAAGAACGCCAGATGGTTTGGCATGGACCTGCATGTTGATGATTCGCACGGTGTCTGGCAGGAAGGTCAGCAGTACGGCTTCAATGTCCATGTTGTGTCGCTGACGGACACGCACTGGTGTCAAGGAGTTCTTGCGGCGGCTGATCAGATGATGGCGGCGGCGAACGCGGACAGCTGAGAGACCATTGAACCCGCGAGTGCAGGAAAATGCCATGCGGGATCGCTGCCTTACGGCTGTCGCAACGCGGGCTGATCCCGCGGGTGACTTTTCAGCAGGCGGAAGCAGAAGGTTGCCCACGCCGTGCAGGTAAGAACAAATGGCAGTCCGACGAGGAGCACAGCCTGTTG
>JALRDR010000918.1 GCA_023262145.1 Planctomycetaceae bacterium
GAGCACCTGCTGAGAGGGATCTGGGAACTTCGCGAGACGGTGACAACTGCTGGGAGCGCAGCGCAGATGCCTGCGGCGGGTATTGGGGAGCTTCTCGAGATTCGCAGCTGGACTCCGAGGACGCTCAGGCGTCAGATTTCCCGAGCTGCGGCTGAGGGGCTGGTATTTCAGCGCTCTGATAATGCGGTGGTTCTGACAGAACGTGGACGTCTGGTCGCTGAGCGGCTGGTGCAGAATCATCGGCTCTGGGAACTGTACCTGATCACTCACGCTGATGTTGCGGCAGGGCGTGTGGACCGCGAGGCTGATGCAATTGAGCATGTACTGGAGCCGGAGCTGATTGAGCGACTGAAGAAGCTGCTCTACAGCCGGGCGGAGGCCCACAGGATGCCGTCCAGCCCGCACCCAATTGAGCCGGTGGGGATATCGGAATCCGAATCTGCCAGTGAGACCGGGGGGGAGCGATGACATCCGGGACGGCGTGGACCTGGGAGTATGACGGCCTGATCATGCTGGCCGGAATTCTATGTGCAGTTGCTGCATCACTCCCGGGCAATTTTCTGGTGTTACGGCGGATCAGTCTGCTGGGAGATGCCGTCAGCCATGCGGTTCTGCCGGGGATTGCAATTGGATTTCTGCTCACACAGAGCCGGACCGGGCTGCCGGTGTTTCTGGGGGCTGTTGTGGCTGGTCTGCTGACTGCAGTGCTGACGGAGTGGATTCGCAGTGTCGGGGCGGTGGATGAGGGTGCAGCGACGGGTGTTGTATTTACGGTGCTGTTCGCCATCGGCCTGATCATCATCGTACGCACGGCAGATCGAGTTGATCTTGATCCTGGTTGTGTGCTTTACGGAGCGCTTGAAGATTCGCCGCTGCATACGGTTCCTGTGCTGGGGTGGAACGTTCCACGGATCATTCTGATTCTGGCCGGGATTACCGTGGTGAATCTGTTGTTCGTGACAATGTTCTTCAAGGAACTGATGGTGTGTTCCTTTGACCCCGGTCTGGCAACGACAGAAGGATTCAGTGCCCGGGTTGTCCATTATCTGCTGATGGTTGATGTGGCGGTGACGGCTGTGGCCTGTTTTGAGGCTGCGGGGAATATTCTGGTGGTGGCCATGTTCATTGTCCCGTCGGCAACTGCGATGTTGCTGACCACACGACTCAGAAACATGATTCTGATCAGTGCGCTGCTGGCGGCCGCGTCGGCGGTCATGGGAGATATCGGTGCGACGTTGCTGACGCGCTGGCTCGACATCGGCAGCACCAGTACTGCGGGTATGATGACATTAAGTTCCGGGTTACTGTTTCTGGCTGCCTCACTGCTGGCACCGCAGACCGGGGTTCTCACGCGTCTGGTCTCGCAGAAACGGCTGGGGCTGCGAATTCTTGCCGAGGATGTCCTCGCGTTTCTGTATCGGCTGCAGGAGCAGCAGCAGACGGGAGCTGCAACAGAGTTTCTGCGGACAAGACTGCTGGCCACTCCGGTCGCCCTGCGGATGATTCTGCAGTGGCAGAAGTGGCGGGGTTTGCTGAATCTGACAGAGCATGGCTGGATGCTGACCGAGCGCGGTCTGGTGACAGCATCTTCCTTGATCCGGACTCATCGGCTCTGGGAAAACTATCTGGTAAGCGGCGGAATTTCAGCAGAGTTGATTCATCGGCAGGCGGAAAAACTGGAGCACTACACAGGTCGCAGTCTGCAGGATCGTCTGCATTCGGAGGGCGATCTTCCCAGCACCGACCCGCACGGGCGTCCTATTCCGGAACAGCAGCAGCCGGAAGAACTGTAAACGGTTCAGTGCTGATGACTGCAGCGATCGGAACTCCGTTCAGAATTCCGGAAAAGTGAAATCGGCATCAAGCAGGAACTCTGCGGCAGAAATGCCTTGTTCACGAACTGACTGCAGCGATTGCGAGCCGAGACGTTTCGCCAGTCGTTCTCCACGATGATCGGTGATCAGTGGGTGATGCAGATATTCGGGAACCGGCAGCCCCAGCAGAGCCTGCAGAATACGATGCACGTGTGTTGATTCAAACAGGTCCTGTCCGCGGATGATGTGAGTGATCTGCTGTCTGGCATCATCAACTGTCACGCAAAGATGGTAGCTGCAGCCGATGTCACGTCTGACCAGAATCACATCACCCAGCAGATGCGGCTGAATCAACTGCTCACCCTGAACGCGATCCGTCCAGCTGAGTCCGGCAGGAAGTTGTTGGAGTGCGTATTCGAGATTCAGTCGCAGGGAGTATTCTTCACCTGCGGCAATCCGGTCCTGTTGTTCAGATTCACTCAGCCTGCGGCAGGTACCGGGATAAACAGCCGGCAGATTATGCTGAGGTGACTGACCGGCACCTTCAAGTTCTCTCTGGATATCCCTGCGGCTGCAGAAGCAGGGATAAAGCAGCCCTCGTTCGCGAAGCTGATGAGCAGCCTGCTGGTATTCATGCAGATGCTCCGACTGCCGCAGAACGGGCTGCTCCCAGTCCAGCCCCAGCCAGTGAAGGTCTGTTTCGATGAGCTCAGTGAATTCAGGTCTGCAGCGCTGTGTATCAATATCTTCGATACGGAGCAGGAAGCGACCGGCGAAGTGGCGTGCGAATCGCCATGCTGCGAGGGCTGAGTATGCGTGGCCAGCGTGCAGTTTTCCGGTGGGGCTGGGAGCGAATCGAGTGATCATGCATTCAGACTCAGGAAATTGCAGTGGAAAACGATGCCGGCGTTTTCGGCGGGACTGAAGTTCAGGGGTGCGAACATTCACGGGTAGTTTCGGAGTAATTCAGCTGCAGGCTGCATCGATACTGCTGCGATTCTGGCAGGAAAAGGTGCATGCTGGGAAGTGCCAGGGCTAATCCTGCTAAAGTTGTGTTCCGCAGGGGGGCTGTCATGCCCAAAAAAAAATCTGCTGCAGGCAGGCAGAGAATTTCTGCAGAGAGTATTCTTCGGCACTCGGAGAAGAAGCCGTTCAGTCTATCCCAGTGGGGATTACTTTCAGATGTCTGTCGATCATCAGTGCCCGGCCTGCGGTGTTCAGCTGAAGCTGAAGGAAAGACATGCAGGCCGCAGAATACGCTGCCCGAAGTGTCAGGAGATCTCGCGAGTTGCAGTCAACGCTGCCGTTGTGGCCTCGGAAGAGATCGCATTGCAGTCGGTGGTTCAGCTGCCACAGTCTGAGGCGGTTCCGCTGGAGACGATGCCTCCTGAGAAGGTCGCGGCTCAGATTCAGGAAGCCTTCAGCAGGGGGCAGATTGCGCCGGTTCCGATGACATTCTTCTATCGACTGGGGACGGCACTTGTGGCATTGCTGATGGTGCTGCTGCCGCTGATTTATATGGCGATGATTGTGATGGTAGCGCTGGTTGTGTATCGCCACGCTTCCGTCAACTGGGTCATTGTCCAGAAGGCATCTGAAAGTTCCCGGAACGCTCGAGCGACCGTCGGCGCCTTCGGGCTTTATGCCAGCCCGATTCTGGCCGGAGTGACGCTGATATTCTTCATGCTCAAGCCATTTTTTGCCGGAGCTTCCAGCGCTGCAGCTCCACGATCGCTGAAACCTGCTGATGAACCGGAGTTGTTTGATTTTGTTCGTCGTATCTGTCGGGCTGTGCGAGCTCCTGTTCCACAACGAATTGATGTGGACTGCAACGTCAATGCCAGCGCGATGTTTCGTCGTGGGCTGTGGAGTTTTGCCGGCAACGACCTTGTACTCACGATTGGCCTGCCTTTGGTTTCGGGGATGAGTGTACGTCAGTTTGGTGGAGTGCTGGCACACGAGTTCGGTCATTTTTCCCAGGGCGCAGGAATGCGACTGAGTTTCGTGATCCGGACCATTAATCACTGGTTTCTGCGAGTTGTTTACGAGCGGGACCACTGGGACGAACGACTGGAAAACCTCTCCGGAAGCCTCGATATCAGGCTCGGCTGGGTGCTGTACTTTGTGCGATTCTGCGTCTGGCTGACGCGTCGAATCCTGTGGTGTCTGATGCTCACCGGTGATGTGGTCAGCAGTCTGCTGTTACGGCAGATGGAGTTTGATGCCGATCGGTTTGAGGCTCGTTTTGCCGGCAGCCGCACGTTTGCTACGACGGCAAGACAGCTGCACGTGCTCGCGATTGCTCATCGCTGGGCGATGGCGGATCTGGAAACACTGCGTGCAGATGGACGTCTTGCTGACAACTATCCCCGCCTGATCATGGCCAATGTCTCTCAGCTGACGGATCGAATTCAGTCGGCAATCGATGAACAGATCATCGAATCGCGAACCGGTCTGCTGGATTCTCATCCCTGTGATCGGGAACGAATTGCCAATGCGGCTGCAGAGAAGACCGACGGGATTTTTCAGCTGGAATTCCCGGCGTCTGCGCTTTTTCGCGAGTACGAAAAGATCTCCCGCAAAGTGACGTGGGACTTCTACCGCGAGATGCTGGGTGATGCTGTTCGCAAGCAGGATTTGTATCCGGTTGAGGAATTACTGCTGCGGCTGCAGGAGCAGGAGCAGGCCTCGAAAGCAATGCGGCGATTTTTTCTGGATCAGTTCACATTCTATCGACCGCTGGCGACTCCCCCCAGGCTCGCCGTCGAGCCTGGCAATGCGCGGGAGATGGTCCGATTGCTTTCGAATGCTCGGGAGCAGATGCGGAATTCGCGGGAACAGTTTGCCGCTGGCTGGAAGACCTTTGACGAATGCGACACCTGGGAACTGGAGGCGTGTCTTGCGGAGAATCTGCAGCAGGCAGGACTGGATGTCGCGAAAGACGAATTCTCACGTCCATTGCCTGATGCGGCGGCAGTGGCTCAGCTGAGGCAGGCTGCAGCTGAAGGTCAGATTGCGGCGGTGGTGGAACTGGAGACATTTGAAAAAGCAGTGGCGGAACGAATGCGGATCGGTTTGCTGCTGGCTGCCCAGAGTCATTTCCGAGTCACACTGCAGAAGGCCGGAATCTCCCAGTCAGAGGTAACATCACTGGGTTCACTGCTGATCCAGATCAACAGCAGTCTCGCCACGTTTCTGGAGCTTCGAAACGCACAGATCGCTGTCGCGCGCCTTCTGGCTGCGATGGATGATGCGGGAGACAAGGCAAAGGTCTTCGGTCAGGTACAGACTCGTATGCAGAATCTCCTGCAGCTGCTGGAAAACATCGAAGAGCGGTTCAGCGAGATTCCTTACCCGTTTGATCATTCACAGCGAGAGCTCCGGGTCGGAGCTTATCTTGTCAGCAGGACACCCAACGAAGAAGAGCCTGGCGAATTATATGCGACAGCAGAGAAGACGCTCGAAAACCTGTTTCATCTGCAGCGACGCGTGATTGGTCGTATCTGTCAGATCGTGGAAGCCGTTGAGAACGCCATTGGTCTGGAGCCATTTCCGGATCCGGTTGACGATGACGACGATGACGATGACGATGACGAGAGCGAATGAGTTTCCGGAAGGTCGCCACGCTTACAGTGACTGTACGCTGATACTCCAGTCGGAGATTGCCTGAAGCAGGTCCTGATCGACACCGGGAAGAGTCAGTCTGGAACCGTTTTTACGGAGCAATGTCAGTGCTTCTTCTGCAAGTGCCTGCTCTTCCATGGTGCCGGAGACTGGTCCCTGCAGGACTGAGAGAGCTGACAGGCTGGATGCATTGCGGAGCAAAGACGGGCTGAGGGTTCCGGATGTGATCGCCATTCCGCGAACCCTGCTCCTGCGACTGTTGATCAGTTGCCACGCCAGTGGCAGCTGCGGTGCGTCGGCGACTGCGAGGATCCGCCTCGGATCAATCGCTGAGGATGACAAGGCATTGCCCACCGCACGCACAATCATCGGCAGATCATCACTGGTCAGGGCAGACTGCTCCGGGTTGCGGAGCACAAGTAGTTTCAGTGCGTGTGAACGGAGCAGAGTACCCCACCGCTGCAGGATCTGTTCTTCGGTAAGATCGTGAGCGGACAGCAGGAGGAGCAGACCGCAGGGAAATGGATCAGCAAGCGGTGGACTCAGTATGGTACCGCTGCCATTCTGATCACTGAACAGCTCCTGACGTTCCCCCGGATTGGCAGCGGGCATTGCACCGTCTGCTGCCTGATCCGACAGTGCTGATCTGATTCGCTGCTGCAGTCGTTCAATGAACTCGGGCGGCAGTTGCGTTATTGACTCTGTGCGCTGTTCGGCGGTGACAATTGTCGTTTGCCATTCTGCAGCAGCGGGTGTTCGCCATTGCACGGAAACCTCAGTGCCTGGAGCCACCTCCTGCATGAGCATGGCGAGTTCGCCAAATGTGGAAACGGATTTGTCGGCAAACCTGCTGATCTCGATGGATTCCGGCAACCCTGATTTGGCTGCGGCACCAGCGGGCATTACGAAGACCGGCACGGCCGCACCCTCGAGAGTTTGCTGTTGCTGCGGCTCTGCTGCAGGTGCTGGTGATAACTGAGCCGGGGTGCAGGGCAGCAGTCCCAGCCACGCGACGTCAGGTTGATCGAGTACTGCGACAGGTGTGAGCTGCAGGGTTGATGCGGTGCCGTCCCGTTCAATAACCACTTCAATGGTGTCACCGGCCCAGGTTGCGGCGAGGACGCCTGCTACGGTTGCGATCCGGTTGACAGCTGCACCGCCAATCCGAAGCAGGCGGTCGTCCTTGCGGAGACCTGCGTCTTCAGCCGGGCTACCGGCAAGAACCTTATCGACTAACCTCTCGCCGGAAAAGCAGGGAGGAGTGGTTTGGGTATGAGGCGTTGGGCCACCTCGAAGCCCGGAAGATAGTGTGGGCGATAGAGGACGAGCTC
>JALRDR010001023.1 GCA_023262145.1 Planctomycetaceae bacterium
AGCATTGACCTGACTTCCGGGGAGGATAAGTATGTCAGATGTGACACGTCGTGGATTTCTGCAGACAGGTGCTGCTGCCGGCCTGCTGCTCACGGGAACTCGTGCATCCGGTCAGATCAACGGGGCCAATGAGCGGCTGCGGATTGCAGTGATCGGGCTGAACGGCCGCGGTCAGAGCCATATTGATGGCTGGAGTTCCCAGGAGAATGTTGAGATTGCCTGTGTCGTTGATCCGGACAGTCGCGTGCTCGCTCGCGGGCTCGAGCGCGTCCGTGGCAAGGGGCATGAACAGTGTCAGGGGCTGACGGACGTTCGCAGGATGCTGGAGGATCAGAGCATTGATGCGATTTCCATCGCCACGCCGAATCACTGGCATTCACTGCTCACCATCTGGGGAGCGCAGGCTGGCAAGCATGTGTACGTGGAAAAGCCGATGAGCCACGACGTCGCGGAAGGTCGAGTGGCGGTGGAGGCACAGAAGAAGTATGGCGTGGTGATCCAGCATGGAACACAGACACGCAGCAGTGCCGGAGTTGCTGGTTTGCACGAGGCGATTCAGGCGGGCAAATTCGGGCGTCTGAAGATTGCCTACGGTTATTGCTGCAAACCACGAGGCAGCATTGGGATGGAGGCGACAGGATCGCCACCGGAGAATCTGGACTGGGATCTCTGGCGCGGCCCCGCGGTGATCGATGAATTCCATTCCAACTATGTGCACTACGACTGGCACTGGTTCTGGAAAACTGGAAATGGCGATCTGAACAATCAGGGAACGCATCAGCTCGATGTTGCTCGCTGGGCACTTGATACGGATCAGACACATCCTGTGCGTGTGATGGCTCTTGGCGGGCGATTCCAGTGGAAGGACCAGGGACAAACGCCAAATACCATGTTCGGGATGGCGGAGTATCCAAACGGGCAGTACGTGTTCTTCAATGTTCGCAACGTGAACTACGAGGGCTACGAAAGCCAGGTGGAAAACGAATACTACTTTGAAGATGGCGGCAGGATTGTTCGCGGCAAGTATTATGCAAAGGACAGCAGTGAGGGTGTGGCTGTCAAAGTACCGCCGGGTAAAGTCACCCCCGGCGGAAACTGGGGTGCCTTTGTGGCTGCCTGTCGGGCCGGAGATCCGTCCATGGCGAACGGAAACGTTTATGATGCGCATTATGGCTGTGTGCTTGGTCACCTCATGAATAATTCGTACCGCCTTGGTACGCAGGTTCCATTCAACGCCAGGGCCGGACGATTTGGCGATAACGCCGACGCTGCAGAGCATTTTGGTCGGCTGCATGACATCATGCAGAACGGTGTGGGGGTTGCTGCCGACGGGGAGCACTACACCGTGGGGCCGATGCTGACCTTTGATCCTGGCAGTGAGCGGCATGTTGGTGAACATGCTGCCGCCGCAAATGTTCTTCTGAAGGATCCGAATCGCCCCGGCTTTGAAGTACCGGATCCAGCGGCCGTCTGACGAGGAGCCAATCCAGTCTGCAGCATTGCAGGAAGCATCAGTGTCTTCTCCATGTGGCTGGTCCACGCTCGATTCGCAGGATGACCCGCACTGGCAATGGAACTGTGGGGGCTGCCCGGAAGCAGGAGTATCTGATGCGACTGCGCGACCGTTGAGTGAATCCCCGGCATGTGTGCAGGTGGGCAGATGTTGCGGCCGGCAGACAGTGCAGGAAAGTTGAGGGAAGCAGGCCGAAAAAAAGGCAGGAAGCGACGATGAGAACGAAAGTCTGCAGGTGCGGTCATGCAAATTGCGTCTGTTTGGGTTTTCGAGCCGATCGGGGCAGATTTGGCGGGCCTGAAGCCGATGCTGTTCGTTAAGCTCCCTGATTGATTCTGCTGACTGAACGCTGAATTGGGGACCTGGCGAACTCAGGAGAGAACCCCAGCAAAACATGGACGAAGGTGGCGCAGCAGCACTGTATCGCAGCAGCACTGAAGCTCTGCAGCAGCACTGTAGATGACAGAGGTCAGGTGCATTGGGGGTGAGACGGATGATCGTGGATGGACAAAGCGGATTGGTGCTTTCGGGAGACTGGTGGTTTTTCCGTCAGCAGAAAGTGCCGTTATCCGCTGAGCAGATCTGGCAAAATCGACTCCGATGGCTCAACCGAGAACGCAAGCGGCGGCAGCGGAAGGGCGAGTCACTGGAGGATCTGCGGGTCTTCGATCTGGCTGATACAGCGGATGGCAGTGGAGTTTCCGGCAGTCTTCCGTGGTCCACAGAGATCTCGATGGCAGAGCTGACAGAAAAGGCGGCAAAACTGTGTTTTCGGCTGCGTGTACTGAAGTTGCTGGGGACAGGTCGTTACCTGCGTGAAAGTCGCAGGGAGGACGTTGGGCGACAGGATTCACATGATCTCAGCAACCGTCAGTTATCGCTTCGTTTTGATTTTCCGTCGGAGCGGGAGTGGTTGATTCGCCTGAAGCCTGACCTTGAGCGCTGGACCCCCGACCTGCTTTACAAGGTCGCCATCCATCACGGTGTATCTGATCCGGCGCCTTCAGCGCTGGAATGGGGAGCGGCGGTTACGTGGTTATTCCTCGAGCGAGGTGTTGTGCAGGGGGCACTTCCGGCAGGCTGCGTTGCGTACGCAGCATGTGCCGCAGCACTTGCTCGCGGGAACGCACCAGACAGCGGATTGAACAGTTTCACGATTGCTGAAGGTGACGACGAATATCATTGGTGGCAGAGTGCGGCGTTGGAGTCGGCTGAGAAGATCTGTGCAGTTGAACATGGTATTCTGGGAGCATCGCAGCTGGCAGAACTACGGGTGCTGACGCGGCTGGAACAATCACAGTTTTTTCAGCGGGCAGTGGATTGTTCAGCGCGAGTGACAGCGTTGTTGCAACAGATGGGAGTCGTGCAATGAGCGAACACTGCTTTGAACGCGGCGAAATCACTGAGATGGATCTGGCGTTGTATGCAGAGGGCCTGCTGGCGCAGGAACGCATTGACGACGTTGAGCGATTTCTGGAGGAGAATCCACAGTTCCGGATCTACTGCAGCAGGCTCGATGAGTCGGTCGAGGATTTAGTCGACTACGAATCCTTCTTGCCTGCTGGTTCGAGTCCATCTGAAAACTGCGAAGACGATGCCGGCGCCGATACTGCCAGATCCGTGGCTGCCGGGTTTCCTCAGGCAGGCATGCGAGGTTCGCGGTGGTCTGCTGGCTTGAAGCCGGCGGCGATCAGTCTGGTGCTGTTGCTGCTGGCGTTGCTGGGATGGCGCCAGAACACACTGAATGCCTGGGACCGGGGCATGCAGAATGGGCGTGTGTCCATATTGTTGTCGGGACAGTCGGCGGTGCCGCATGTGGTACGGCGAGCGCGGCGGGCGCTGGAAGAACTACAGTCCGGATTCTGGGTTTCCGGGGAGCAGGTCAGGGCTCGGGATTACGAGCTGGCTGCGGTGCTGGTTACACAGGCAGCGCTGGAAATGAATTATTACACCATCGCGGACTACGCTGCAGATGGGGATACGTTTCCTCCGCTGCAACTGTGCCGCAAGGCTCGACAGCTGCTGCAGCCACAGCAGAAAGTGAGTGAACTGCTTGCGGAGCTGTGCAGTGTTGAGGGAGAAATAGAATTCCAGCTGGGCATGGAAGCTCGAGCGAATCGCGATCGGCAACTTTCCGTCGAGTGGTTGAGGCTCAGCGCTCTGACATTTCTTGAAGGCATCCGGCAGGCAAGGGTCTCTGCTGATTCGGTACGCGAATTGAAAATGTCGGCTCGACTGATGAAGGCTCTGCACAAAGGCGCCGCCGGTGACGGTGTGCTCACACTGGAACTCCGCCGCTGGCTGGAGGGAGGAAGTTCTCCTGAGTTGCTGGAGGAAATTGGCAGAGTCTTTCCGAATCAGAAAATTGGTCTGGAGGAGCTGCGAGCACTGCTGCAGCAATCGTTGTCCAGAGAAGAGGCTTTGCGGCTCAGCTTCAAGGAATGGTCGGCGTCGCTGAAGGTGGAGCTCTGCTGGTCAATCATCGATCAGAATCAGAGTGAATCCCCGGAAGTGATTCTGAGTCTCATGGATATCTGCAATACCATCGGGATCGGATTCCATTCAGTAGAGGAACCATTGCAGGAAGTCATTCCGGCTCTGCATCTGGGGATCGCATTTGGGGACAAACTTCCGACGGATTTTCGGAACCGTCCAGATGCATTGCTTGTGAGCTGCCGGTTGCACGGAAATCTGGCGGACGCTTATGAGTATCTGGGGGAACGTGATCGTGCAATCGAGTCACGTGCCAGAGCGCTCACCGCAGCACGTTCGCTGCTCCTGCGTAACAGCGATACAGAAGCACGCCGCGAACTGGGCTGGTTAACCGGTCGCCAGCTGTGTTCTGTCTTTCTGCAATGCGTCGACAACGATGGCGATTGGACTGAAGTTGATCGATTGCTGGGTTCCATGCTGCAGATCACCGGTGATCTGAGTTCCATGTCAGGCTTTCAGCTGTCTCGTGCAGAAGAGGAGTTTCTGAGGTTAATCCGCGACCTCCGCAACAACGCAGTCGACACACCACCAGTATTTTCAGAAACCCGTTGGGAGGTTGAGATGCTGTTGCAACAGAGATCAGAAGCATCAGCTCCCAGGCTGCTTCAGCCATATCTGGATAAGCTGCAAGATCGTATTCGTATTCTGTTGAGGATTCCGGAATTTGCCGAGTCACCTCAACTGCAACAGCTGGCTCGCACTCTTGCTGAAGAAACTCCTGTGACTGATTCCTCGACAGGATCTTTTTGACGCGGGAACGATTTTTTTCGGTGGCTGTGTTCCCTGATGGGAATTTCACTCAGGATTGTCCTTCCGGGTTCTTGCGCGGGGCTGAAGCCGCTTGCCGGAAACCGTTGTCAAGATTTGCCGTTCAGCGACATGTGCAGGTGAGCGGATGAGTGCATCGTGAGTTTTCCAGCATTCGATACCAGACAGAAACGGCAGCCGGTAACGATCATGCAGCTGATCCCGGCTCTGCGCGGGGGGGGGGGCCGAACGCTGTGTTGTGCAGACGGCCACGGCAGTGCGGCAGCAGGGTTGGAGTTCGCTTGTTGTTTCTGCCGGTGGTGGGCTGGTACAGGAACTGATCGATTCCGGGGTGAGTCATCAGTCACTGCCGGTCGGCGGAAAGTCACCGCTGACACTCCTGGTCGTACCACAGCTGCGGCAGCTGCTGTTACGTGAGCGGGTGAGGCTGGTGGATGTGCATTCTCGCGTGCCTGCATGGTTGTTGCGGCTCACACTGGCGACGCTGCCGGCTGCAGATCGTCCGCGCGTTGTGACCACGGTACATGGTCTGAATCGCCCGGGAATCTGGAGTCAGGTGATGACTCGTGGTGATCGAGTGATCGCTGTCTCAGAGACGACTCAGCGGCACCTGTTCAGAATCGCTCCGGGAATGGAGCAGCGACGAATCCAGGTCATCCCGCGTGGCGTGGATGCGGAAGAGTTCCCGGCGGCGTTCACGGCACCGGATGTCTGGCGGCGTTCATTTTTGGAGGAATTTCCAGGGGCTGCCGGCCGCAGACTGCTTTTGTTCCCGGCGCGGATGAGCCGAAGTCGCGGGCAGCAGGAATTTCTGCAGCTGATAGCGGAACTGGTTACGGGCGGCGAGCAGGTTTTTGGCCTGCTGTCTGGTGACAGCAGCCGACATCCGCGATATGTCGCCTCATTGCGAAAGCTGGCGGATCAGCTGGGTATCGGCCGACACGTTGCCATAGCACAGCAGCGTGCGGACATGCGAGAGCTGTATGCAGCAGCTGACATCGTTTTGTCGTTGCCCGTGCAGGCGGAATCATTTGGTCTGGTTGTTGCGGAAGCACTGAGTATGGGACGTCCGACTGTGGCGTGGGATCAGGGCGGAGCGGGGGAGCAGCTGCGGAAATGCTGGCCGGCAGGGGCGGTTCCGCCGGGCGATCGGAAAGCCCTTCTGAGCGTCGTGCAGCAGATTCTGCAGGGCCGAATTGCAGCCCCGCAGGCAGGTTGCCTGCAATCCCTGCACCAGACGCTGGAGCAGACACTGCAGGTTTACCGTGAGTTGCTGGAGCCCTCCCGGACGGCTCCCTGAAATGAGCAAACCCGGGTGCTCCGAATTCTTCGCTGCAGAATCATGGTTCAGGTGTTACCATCCGGGACTTTTCCACGGTTGTGCAGGGGTTGTATCCCTGCATCTGAATACGGAATCTCCAGCAGATCTCTGGTAGCTCATGTCGACAGAACTCGCCAAAACATACGACGCATCCGCAGCTCAAAGTCACTGGGTTCAGCACTGGCTGGACAAAGGGTACTGCA
>JALRDR010001033.1 GCA_023262145.1 Planctomycetaceae bacterium
CACAAATGGCGAGTTTCTCAGTGAGGCTGAAGGCAGCGTTCTGGTCTCTGACCCTCAATTCGAACAACGTCGGCTGCAGCTGGTACGCACTGCACCGGGGCTCTATGGCACCAGCCTCGAACTCGATACCCCAGGTGTCTGGAATCTTGAATTCACATTGCAGACACAGGCTGGGGAGACATTTCGCAGATCACGGGCGGTCTACACAGGGTTCCCGACGGAACTCCGCCTGCAGCCTCCTGATCGCGAATTCCTGCTGAGCCTGTCCCGCCTGACGGGCGGAAAATATCAGCCCGAACCAAAGGAACTTGCGGAACCGCCGGGACGCCGCGTACAACGTCCGCGTCCACTCAGAACCCTGCTGTTGACAATCGCAGCATTACTGCTGATCCCCGATATCCTGCTTAGACGGGTTGAGTTCGGTCGTCGGCAGCTTTCCACGACGGCAGGAGCCTGAACATGCATGCATCCTCGACACTCCGCCAGAAACCAGCAGAGAGTCTGCTGCAGTCCATCGATGCTGTTGTTCGCATTCGGCGCTGGCAGATACTGTGGAATTCTGCAGCACGAGCATTGCTGGCTGCCGGACTATTCGGCCTGCTGGCGACTGTTCTGTCAGCGGTCTTTGGCATCGGGGTTCCGTGGACGCTGCCGCTGCTGTTGAGCATCGCTGCATTGCTGACAGCATCCATCTGGTCGCTGCGAAAGACAGTCGATCGTCGTCAAACTGCCGGCTGGCTTGATCAGACATTTGGTCTGAACGATGCCATTCTCAGCGCCTGTCAGTTTCAGGAACTCGCTGACTCATCTGCTTTTCACAGACTGCAGATACGCCACGCAGAACAGCTATTGCGTGAGCGGCTGACGGCCAATCCTGTACGATTGAACACGCCAGGCGAATGGAAACGCGGACTGATTCTCGCGTCGTTTGCCACGCTGCTGGCAATTCCGGGGCCAATGCAATCCCTGATCGAACCGGCGAGCCCCGGACTGCAGATCTCCCTGCAACAGGACCAGCAGCAGCAGATTGCTGAGGAGCTTGAAGAGCTGGCGGCTGACATCGAGGACACCAGCCTCAGCGATATGCTGAAATCAATGAACCGAACGCTGCAGGATTTCGCGGACCAGCAGCTTACCCCTGCTGAAGCATTCACTGCGTTGTCTGAGATGGACCAGACACTGCAACAGCTGCAGCAGCAGCTTGACAATCCGGAATCACAGCAGCAGATGCAGCAGATCGGGGAAGCTCTGGCCCTGTCAGAGAAAATGGCTGCCGCCGGGAATGCGCTGAATGAAGGTGATTTCCGTACCGCTGCTGAAGAATTGTCCAGACTGCAACTGCCGGAACTCGACAGCAGTGAAAAGCGTTCGATTACGGAGAAGCTGCAGACCGGCCGAAACCTGCAGCCCGAGACGCCATCAGGCAGGCAGATTGCGGAAGCGGCCAGCGACCTGGCTGCAGGTATTGAGCAGGATTCCGAAACTGACTTTCAGCAGGGAGCAGAGGCGCTTGCTGCCGAATCGCGAAAGATGGCGACTCGACAACAGCTGACACAATTACTGCAGCAGCAGACACAATTACTGGCACAGGCTCGATCTGACGTCGAACAGCAGGTCAAAACGGCCATGCAGGGCCCCGGAAAAGGCGGCCGGCGAGCGGGTCGAGGATCTGACAGCGACCCGCGCGGTGAAGCAGAATCCATTACTGATGCAGCTCAGGAAATGCGACTCACCGGCACGGATTCCGGCAGCGGCGATTCCGAAAAGGAAACAGTGGAGGGTGAGGCGGAAGCACAGTCCGTCAGTCGTGAGTACAGACAGCAATCGGCGAAGTATGAATTCCTGAGCGAACAATACCTTGAAACTGAAGCTGTTCCTGCCGGTCAGCGGCAGATCATTCGTGACTACTTCCGTATGATCCGCCCTCGCGAAAATGTGCCGGCAGCCGATACAGCGGTCCGACCATAGCCTGCAGCGGCGAGAGCTGCCCGCAATTCTGATTTCCTGCCAGGAAACAATTCTGCAGTAGACTGAAAGCAGTGGTTGCATTTCCTGACAAACCACACAAGGAGAAACCTTTCCATGGCAATCACGCGTAGAACTGCACTCGCCGCATCGGCAGCAGCAGCAGCAGCAATGTCTGAACCAGCTCGATCTGCCTCCCCGGCAGCCGTACGTGGAGAATCCGGGACCATTCGCTTCTGCCTGAACACCAGTACGATTCGTGGCCAGAAAGTGGGGCTTGAGAAAGAAATTGAACTTGCCGGCAAGGCTGGCTACGACGGCATTGAACCATGGATTCCAAATCTGCGGGAGTACCTTGCGAACGGTGGTTCTGCCGATGAACTGAAGAAGCGAATTGCCGACGCAGGACTGACGGTCGACAGTGCGATTGGCTTTGCTCAGTGGATTCATGAAGACGACGAACGCAGGGCGGCAGCTCTTGAAGAAGCGCGTCGTGACATGGACATGCTCCGCAGTATCGGTGGCACCCGAATTGCCGCGCCTCCTGTTGGAGCTCATGGCGGTGACAGTCCACGCCTCGACCTCGACGTTGTCACGGAGCGTTTTGCGGCGTTGCAGAAGATTGGCGATGACACCGGTGTCATCCCACAATTGGAGGTCTGGGGATTCTCCCGGAATCTGTCACGACTCGGGGAAGTCGCCTACGTCGCCGCCCAGACCGGGCATCCGCACAGTTGCCTGCTCCTTGATACCTATCATGTCTTTCGCGGCGGCTCCGACTTTGGTGGGCTGAGCCTGTTCAGTGATGACTCACTGCAGGTGTTTCACATCAATGACTATCCGGCGGAGCCGCCACGGGAAGAAATGCGAGACTCCGACCGCGTTTATCCGGGAGACGGAATAGCCCCAATGGGCAGTATCCTGCGTACGCTCGGAGGCACGGGCCGCAGCATTACGCTTTCGCTTGAACTGTTTAATCCGAACTACTGGAACGAGGATGCCGAAGTAGTCGTTCGCACCGGGTTGATGAAGATGCAGCAGGCTGTACGCAAGGCGGGACTGACTGAAGAGTAATTCTGAATACCCCTCTACTGCAATGCAGCGAGCAAGGTGTCGGGATCTTGCGGGCCGGCAGCAGGAAGGTCATCCGCCGCACCTCGGAATCCAGCAAAGCGGTCTCTGAAACGCCACGGTACTGTCGTGTTACGAGGCGGCACGCACATTCACAGAAACGCGGGCGTTGGGCTGGGCTCTCACCAAAAAAAGACGGCCCGCATCAGCGGGCCGTCTTTTTCCGGGGAAGCCGGTTTCAGTTGCCTTTACAGCAGCTGTTTTCACTGGTCGACGATTTCCACTGTTCCCTGCGTGTTTTTCTGGATCGCATCGTAGATTTCCTGTCGGTGTACCGTGACGTCCCGCGGGGCATCAATTCCGATGCGGACTTTGTCACCACGAACCTCGACGATGGTCACACGGATATTATCACCGATTACAATCGTTTCATCACTTTGACGAGATAGTACCAGCATAGCTCCCTCCTTCGGTTTCCATGATCGACCGAAAAGGGCAGCTTCTGCAACAGTTCTGCATTGAGC
>JALRDR010001079.1 GCA_023262145.1 Planctomycetaceae bacterium
ACACCAGACAACCAGAGTTCGCTCCAGCAACCCACGCTGTTTCAGGTCCGCCAGCAACGCGGCCGTCGGCTGATCGAATACTGGTCCATGTTTGCTGTACTGATCCTGCAACACCTTGTGACCATCCCAGTTACTCACTCCCTCACCACCGGTCTGGTAGGCCCCATTGAAGATCTGCACAAAACGAACACCCTGCTCCAGCAGCCTGCGGGCCAGGATACAGTTCTTCGCATAATCTGCCTTCAGCGAATTCTCAGAGTCGTCGGCCCCATAAGACTTCAGCGTAGTCTCAGATTCGCTCGACAGGTCCGTGATCTCCGGAATCTGCAATTGCATGCGAGCTGCCAGCTCGTAACTGGCTATTCTGGCAGTGAGCTCGCTGTCTTCCGGGTGCTTCTCCAGGTGCCGCTGGTTCAGACGCTGCAGAAAACTGCGTGCCCTGCGGTCAGTGGCCGATGAAATCCCGGCCGGACGCGACAGATTGCGAATTGGCTGAGATGCATTGAAGTCGGTGCCCTGAAATGCTGCTGGCAGAAACCCCGGCCCCCAGTTCGCTACGCTGTTCTGAGGCACACCGCGAGGATCAGGGATGGCTACGTATGCTGGCAGGTCCTGATTCTCGGTACCCAGCGCCCAGCTGGTCCACGCCCCCACACTGGGAAATCCATCCAGAGTAAATCCGGTGGACATATAGTTTTCACCGGGACCATGCGTGTTTGTTCGCCCCTTGAGCGAATGCAGAAAACACATGTCATCTGCAAGTTCACCAAGCAACGGCACCAGATCGGAAATCATCTTCCCGCTTTCACCCCGTGGTCGGAATTCCCACGGGCTGCGAGTCAGGTTTCCCTGCTCTCCCTGAAATGTGATGAGTCCATCCGCCCCCGGCATTGGCTGGCCATTGCGTTCAATCAGCTGCGGTTTGTAGTCAAACGTATCAAGGTGGCTGCAGGCCCCCGAACAGAAGATCACCAGCACCTGCTGCGCTGCTGCCGGGAAATGTCCCCGACGAGCCGCAAATGGGCTGGCAGAATCAATCTCCGGACGGATTGGCACTGCCCCGCCGACTGTGCCCTTCCGCGGTTCGTCAGTTGCCGCAGCCGACTCCGCCAGTAACGTTGCCAGAGCAATACTGCTGAGTCCCGTGCGCGTCTCTGACAGAAACCCTCGACGATCCAGCAGATGGCTGGAGGGACCAGTGTTCCGCCCTGTGTTATTCATTCCTCTTTCCCCGAAATCTCGCTGGCCACATGTGAACCGCCAGGTGATTCAACAGGTGAGTCCATCTGCACGACTACAGCACGCGACTCTGCATTCACCCATCGACGCCTGCCGAAGTCTACCAGAATTGAGCCGCCAGGCATAAGAAAAGGCAGCCATCGGAGTGATGACTGCCTTCAGAAATTCGGGGGACCAGCAGTAACGCCGATCTGTAACCGCTCAGAACCAATCCCTGCACGTCACTGAAGTGACGAGACCAGTTCGTAATAGTCCGCCATGATGTTGATCAGCTCACGGTTGTAGAAGTCCTCCGGGAAGATGTCCTTGTCAGCATCACCGGCCGCCTGCTGAATCGCTTCTTCCTCTTCTTTTTTCTCCTGCTTCAGCTCTTCCTCTTCAGCTCGCAGAGTCTCTTCGTTCAGCGAAATCATCTTCTCATCACGACGTTCATTATAACGATCAATCAGACGATTGATGCGTGCAAAGCCCTCATCCTGCTGCAGACGCTCTTCACTGCGTTCCGCCAGTCTGGTGACAAGTGCGTCATTCACATTACGGTAGGGCGAATACTTCGCTCGGGTTATCCGATCAAACTCCAGAGCATTGTCCATCGACTCTTCCCCGATCTCACGATGGTTCAGCAGCGATGGCAGCACGATGTCCGATGTCACACCCTTATTCTGAGTACTGTCACCATTGACGCGATAGAACTTGCTGATTGTCAGCTTCAGGGCTCCCCGCTGACGACCAAACAAAGCCAGACGATTCTGTACCGGCATCACGTTCTGCACAGTTCCCTTGCCATGCGTTGTCCGGTCGCCCACAACGATCCCGCGACGGTAATCCTTGATCGCTCCCGCAAAAATCTCTGAAGCAGACGCTGAAAACCGGTTGCAGACGACAATCATCGGACGACGCCAGTAAACTTCCGGATCTTCATCCTCATAGGTCTGCACACTGTCGCCTGGCTCCTTCACCTGCACAACGGAACCTGTGGGGATGAACAACCCGGACACTTCAATGGCTTCCTGCAGAGCACCGCCGCCGTTCCAGCGCAGATCCACGATCAGCATTTCCACGTCCTGACGCTTGAACTCGTCAAGAACCGCCTTAACGTCGCGCGATGTACTCTTGAATTCACCGCCACGATTGGCCCCCTGGAAGTCGCGATAGAATGAAGGAATGCGCAGCACCCCCACTTTTCCCTTACGCCCTTCCTGCCAGTCGCCGGCATCAATCACCTTACCCTTGACCTCGTCCTCACTCATCTTCACTTCTGTGCGAGTGAGTTCGATGTCCTCAATATCCTCAGTTTCCTTGCGGACCTGCAGACGGACCCTGGTGCCTTTCTTGCCACGGATCATCTCCACGACCTTACTCAGCTTCATCTCAATCACATCCACATAGTCGCCCTCACCGTCGGCTGAAACCCCGATGATGCGGTCTCCACGCTTCAGACGGCCATCTGCAAACGCAGCGCCTCCCTGAATCACTTCCTCGACCACTGTATACCCATCCTCGTACTTGAGTCGGGCACCAATTCCTTCCAGAGACAGTCGCATCACCATCTCGAAATCAGCCAGAGTCTGTGGTGACATGTAACTGGAATGCGGATCCAGACAATGTGTCATCGAAGAAAGAAACAGTTCCAGGACTTCATGCGACTCTGTCTGCTCCAGATAGACGCGATTGGTGCGGTAGCGGTTCTTCAGACGCTCTCGCGCTTCACCCAATTCCTTGCCATCCAGCTTCAGCATGAGCAGATCGAACTTGATCCGCTTTCTCCAGCGCTCGTCCAGTTCTTCAGCACTTGCAGCCCAGCTGATGTCGTCCGGATCCCGATGCATCTCTTCCTCAACAGTGAAGTCCACATCAGCGTCAATCAGCTCCGGCAGACGATCAGCGCGAGCAATCATGCGTTGCTGAAACAACGTGAATACCTCCGCCGCAAAACTCACATCACCCTGCAGAATCTGATCATCCAGCTGGGTGCGCTGATCTGCAAATGAATCGATGTCCGACTGCAGCAGATAAAGCTTCTGGGAATCCCATGCCGCCAGGAAACGATCGAACAGCTTCTCTGAGATGGTGTCGTCAATCTGCGGATGGTTGATGTGTCGGGAAGCAACCATCGAAGCAACCATCTGCGCCGTCTTGCCGTCCTCAGCGGAAAGCTCAACCTTGTCGGCAGCCGGCAATAAGACACTGCTCGCCATGGTGGACAGTACTGCCGCCAACAAGGTCCGCCTTAACAGTCTTCCGCTTGTCATGTCCCTGTCCTTCACAATGTTTTCCGGCCCGTGTCAACCGGACCGTGTTTCCAGTTTGCAATGTGCAGCGCCGGTTGTATCGAGAATCCGAAACCGAAATTCCGGTGCCGATCCAACAGGAAGAGTCGAGGATACTAGGTCAGAAACCGTATTTCCGACAAGATCGTATACTGTGGCCAGCGGTTTGGCGATTGAGTCGCCCGCATTCATTCTGTTGACGTTGCCGCCAACCCCGAATCCCGAACAGAATTCTGCCGCATGCAACCAAGTTTCCTGAACGCCCTGCAACCGCACCGCGACGCCCGGAGTCAACGCAGCACCAACGTCTGCAGAATGGAATCAATCAGACTCTCAAACGGGGCCCCATCGCGGGAAAGGTGAGAAAATACGAGCGAATACTGCTGCCCGCTCGGGGCGGTGCACAGACAGTAGCTCAACAGCACGCGGTCCACTGGCCCCGGATCAGACCCTGTGCCGCTGACAGTTGCATCGGCCAGCGTCGATTTCACAGAAATCTCAGCCTCCACCCGCTGAATGCTCCAGCCAGCTGCAGTCTTCATCCTGCGACTTGCTGAGACCACCCCACCCCGACTGGCCACTTGTTCAGATACATCGTCAAGGAACTCCTGATCGTCCGGCTCCTGTCCCGCATCCACTGACGGCACCCGCTTCAGATTCAGCTGCCCGGCGAGTGCTCCGGATTCCAGCCGCCGCAGGATCATCAGCTCCGATTCTTCCCGATAGACGTGCCAGTCACGACTGACAAGTAACGCAAGATCCCAGGGAGTCTGCAGGGTGAGCAGCTGACGACCCACAGCCGGAATTGCTGCGACGGGCAGAGCCGGACTGCCTGCCTCCGGCTGCTCCACCGCCGACCAGCGAATCCTCGCAGTCACATCCAGCCCGGGACTGATCACCCCGGAACTGCGTTTTTCCCGCAGTTCCGCCTGCAGGGCCGAAACAAATCGCGAATCCGGGACGTACTGCAGAGTCCCCTGCACTTTCACTTCGCTGGCCGAACCGGTGATTCCGCCGTCACAGCTGATCTGAAACTCGATTTCAGCAACACCGGCGACAATCTTTCGCACAACACATTCCCCTGAGTGTTCGCTGCAGAAGTCAAGTCCTGTGAGCAGCGGAAGCAGTCGCTCAGGAACCTTCCAGCGTTGTCCCGCCTGCAGGCTGCTCTGCCCCTGCAGCAGTGCCGCTACGGGCAGTGGATCACATGGGAACTGCAGCAGGTCGACCTGAGGCCTGGTCAGACGCACGCCTGGGCTGAGCTGAAGCAGTTGCTGGTGATCCTCATAAACGTGAATCAGTGAGGTCTGATTCGGCAACCCGGTCTGGATCCGATGATCCCTGCCTACCAGTGTCTCAGTGCGTGCCAGAGCAAATTGCCGGGCCGCACGCATCTGCTCCGACGCGCCCGACACCCCCGTCGTGGCGTGCTGCAGAAACCGGAAATCGCTCGTTCCCTGCAGCGGATAGCGGGCCGTACTGCCACCATCACTGACAATCAGCGTCCCTTCCAGCTCCAGCTGATAGCTCACCCGAGTCACTGCTGGCGGCGAAGTGCTGCTGTGGCCCGACAACACCGCCCCGCCAACCGCTGTGGTTGACAAAAGCACATGCCCCAGCAGGAGCACTGTCCACACCTGGATCCGCCAGTCGTTTCGCCACGTATTCCGCTCAGAATGCTGCTGTTCTGGTTGATAACGACGCGTCTGCTTCCGGCGTCCCGATCTGAAGTCCGTCATGCTCTGGCCCCTGCAGACAGCCACCCGGCTGCCTCGTTTGCTCAACACAGGCTATGAATCTCACGGTGTCAGCCTGCGACAGATCATACTACAGTACGTGGCGGCGGCGATATGTCAGCTGGTTCTGCTCCGCCGACAGCCTTTGGACGGAATCATCCCGGAATTGCTCCCGCTGTTCCGTTGTCCTGACTGCTCCCGTTAACCAGAGAAGCTGCTGGCGATGATGCCGGCAGCGCGGCACAATCTGCAGAAGTGATCTGGCGCTGAGTTCAGCGTGCGAACAGGACTTCTCCACAACTGCAGGTTCTCAGATTCTGACTCGGTCATTCTGCAAAAGTTTCTTCCCATGGATTTATGGCAGGCTCTGCTGGTAGTGTGTCCGATCGCCTGTCTGGGTGGCGCAATCAATTCGATTGCCGGCGGCGCAACGCTGCTCACCTTTCCGGCCCTGCTGTACGCGCTCGAAGGAATGGGCATTCCCGGCGGCATGTCGATTCTGGCCAATGGCACCAACAAAGTGGCGTTGTGTCCGGCTTCGTTTACCGGCGCCTGGGGATATCGTCGTGAACTGCGCTCACTGGGAAAGCATGTCCTGCGACTTGCACTTCCCAGCATCATTGGCGCAACCACTGGTACGCTGGCGGTCGTCTGGAATGGCGAAAAGAGCTTTCGCGCGATGGTTCCCTGGCTGATCGCCACAGCAACCATTCTGCTGATTCTGCAGCCACATCTGGCAGCAAGGCGGCAACTTCCGCAGCAGGAAAACGCCCCGCCGCCGACTTCCCGGCTGGTGCTCCTGCTGCAGTTCCTGATTGGCGTCTACGGCGGCTACTTTGGAGCAGGGATCGGCATCCTGATGATCACTTCGCTCTCGCTGCTGAATATCGGGGACATTCATCAGATCAACGCGCTCAAGAATATCCTCGGTGGCCTGATCAACTGCGTCTCGATGGTGATCTTCCTCGCCAATGGAGAAGTTGTCTGGAAACTGGCCATCCCGATGATCCTGGCAGCAATGGTGGGAGGCTGGCTGGGTGCTGCGTGGGCCAGACGCCTGGATCGCAGACTGGTGCGCAGGATCATCATCGCCACAGGAATCTCGCTGTCGGTCTGGTACTTTGCCAGGATCTACTTCACTTCCGAGTCTCGCCCTGCACCACCCGCTGAACCCGCGTTGCAGGATCGTCCGCAGTCCGCCCCCGCGACTGTCCGCTGAACCCCATGTCCGCCAGGACCGTCATGACCACAGATTTGAGCTCCCGCGATTCCAGCACGTCACAGCAGCTGCTCTCAGTCTGCCAGCAGCAGGTGCTCAGCCTCGTGCCAGCGGACGGATTACTGATCGTCGCTGTCTCCGGGGGCATTGACAGCATGGTTCTGCTGCACATGCTGCACGCGGAACCTACACTGCGTCCGCGACTGCATGCGGCCCATATGAATCACGGGCTGCGTGGTGACGACAGTGCTGCAGATGCAGAATTCGTGAATTGCTGCTGCACGAAGCTGGGGATAACGCTGACGATCGAGCAGACGACTGCAGCAGAACTGCACGATTCCAGTCGCGGCAGCCTTGAAGAATCCGCTCGGAATGCCCGCTACGATTTCCTGCTGCGGCTTGCTGAAGAGCGATCTGCGACCGCGGTCCTGACGGCACATCATGCCGACGACCAGTGCGAAACACTGCTGCACAACCTGCTCCGCGGTACCGGAATCAGCGGACTGCAGGGAATGCAGGCGGTCCGACCACTTTCAGATCTGGTGCTGCTGGCCAGGCCGTTGCTGCAGATCACCAGATCAGAACTCACCACCTTTGCGACAGAACGACAGATTCCGTACGTCTGCGATTCCAGTAATCAGGATCTGAGTTTTCAGCGAAATCGACTGCGGCACCAGTTGCTGCCGCTCCTGCAGGATCTCGCTGGCCCCGCAGTAAGGCAGTCGCTCCTGCGTTTATCAGCACAGGCCGGGGAAGCCGTCGAATTTCTGAATCAACAGGCCGATGATCTGCTGCAGAATCATCTGCTGCAGTGCACTCCTGACTGTGTACGACTGCAGATCAGTCCGTTGCAGCAGACCAGCCCGTTTCTGATCAGACACACCTGTGTCCGGCTCTGGCAACGACAGAACTGGCCAAGGCAGCGGATGACCGCCGGACACTGGCAGCGTCTGGCAGATCTCATCAGCACTCCCGGAAAGCTCAGCCTGCCGGGAGGAATTCAGGCAGAATCAGCTCGCGGCCTGCTGCTGCTGACCCAACATTGAATTCGCCTTGCTGTGGTCGCACTACCCGACCATGAGCAGGAGCTTACTGGTTCCCGGCGGTTTCAGCCCGCACCCGCTGCATCGCCTTCTCTCGAGCTGCAGCAATCACCTGAGCAACCTCGACAGGGACGAACCCTTGCCGCTTGCTCTCATCGGCAGCCTCCATGAATGCGTACAGGTCTATCGTCTCCTCGGCAGAAACAGGCACATCCCCACCGCGGAAGAACCTGACGATCTCCACCACCAGCGGACGATAGCCTTCATAAGGTCCCAGCTGCACAACGCCCTCTGTCCCGAAGGCAGTTCCACCGTAACCGGATTTACCACTGCGAATACCACGGAAAGTCCCGATGCGGCCGTCCTTCCAGACTCCTGTGACAACATCAGAGCCAGCGGAAGAACTTCGCGTTACCGTCTTTACTCCGGCACCCATCGCTGTAAACAGCGTTTCGCAGCCGTGAATCCCGTACCAGAAGAGATCCGGATGCGTTGCTTCCAGGCTGCAGGGGGAATAGGCGTCGCAACCGGTGACCTCGCCGATCGAACCATTTCGAACGCTCTGCACCGAAGACGAGTAACGCAGCGAAGAGGAACTGAACACAGGGGTTCCGTAGTGCTTCGCCAGCTCATAGATGGCTATCGCGTCCGCCAGCGAACCGGCGACCGGCTTGTCAATGAACACCGGCTTACCCGCTTTGAGCACAGGAATCACCTGTTCCAGATGCGGTCGCCCGTCGTTCGTTTCCAGCAGAACAGCGTCAACAGAATCCACCATCTTCTGCAGATCGTCTTCAATCTCAACCCCCATTTCCCTGATCTTCACAGTGTAGTCAGGCACCCGGCTGACACTGCTTTCGATATCCGGGCTTCCCTTGGGATACACCAGCACGACGCGACAGCCGCCCAGTTCCGGATCGTCCGCAGCGGCTTCGTTGAGCAGTTTTGTGAATGCCAGACAGTGGGACGTATCAAGTCCGATCATGCCAATTCGCATCCTGGCACCCGGTTCATCACCGGCGAGTGCGAAATCTGCCAGCAGTACAGACAGCAGCAGAACGAGAATCCGAGCACCTGATGTCTTCTTCATTGCAGCACCTCTGTTTTCCCAGTCAAAACAATCCCGGAACAGCGGCAGCGTTCAGCGCTTTCGTGTAAGCTCTGCCGAATAAAAATTCACACCGGACCTGTGCTGCGACAAAGTCAGAATCCCCTGCATCATCGCGGCACTGTCTGAACTTTTTTCTTTGCACTGCTCTCCTGGTGCTGCTTGCTGTCAACTGCTTGCTCTGAAATGCGTTCTCTGAACGGCTTCTTCAGAATCGCAGTCCTTGATCGCAGTCCTTGATCGCAGTCCTTGATCGCAGTCCTCGCCTGTCGTGGCCCGAACACAGTACGTGAAAAATAATCGATCCGCATGACATTTGCATCACTCAGCGAAAAACGAATCCTGATCACCGGCAGTTCGCTTGGTATCGGCCGCAGTATTGCGCTGCACTGTGCCGCTGCCGGTGCCAGCGTAATCGTCAACTGTCGCCATTCAGCAACCGCTGGTCAAAACGTCGTACAGCAGATTACTGCAGCTGGAGGGACTGCGACCCTGGTCCAGGCTGACATCTGTTCTGCTGCTGACCGTGCGCGTCTGCTTCAGGAAGCAACCAGCTCCGGCCCGCTGGATGCACTCGTCAACAATGCCGGTGCTGATCTGCTCACAACGGATCTTCGTGAAGCACCGTTTTCCGAACGACTTCAGGCGTTGCTGTCCACGGATGTTCAGGGCACCATCGAACTGTCCCGCGCCGCTGGAAAGCTGATGCAGCAGCAGGGCCATGGAGTGATACTGACCACCGGCTGGGACCAGTCAGATCGAGGCATGGAAGGCGACAGTGGGGAACTCTTCGCAGCAGCCAAGAATGCGGTCATGGGGTTTTCTCGCTCACTTGCGCTCAGCCTGGCCCCGACTGTTCGAGTCAACTGCATTGCTCCCGGCTGGATTCAGACCGCCTGGGGTGAAACGGCGTCGGCTTACTGGCAGCAGCGTGTCCTTGATGAAACTCCCCTGAAACGCTGGGGGACTCCCGATGACATTGCAGCCCTCGCAAGATTCCTGCTCAGCGATGAAGCCAGCTTTATCACCGGCCAGGTGATCAACGTCAACGGAGGTGCGGTACGCTGAAAACGCCGCCGCAATGGAATCGGAAAGGTCTGCACCAGCGTGTC
>JALRDR010001089.1 GCA_023262145.1 Planctomycetaceae bacterium
GCGGCATGCGGACTGAAACATGGACGCCATCTCGATCTGAATCAGGGCCACTTTGACGGCTATCGTCTGGACGACCCCGGTACTCATTATCGGCTCTGCAGCCGGCCGGCGAACGAGCAGGCGCACATGAGCAATCTGCTGCTCACAATCGCCCGGAGAATGGGTGTGGAGACAGAACAATTCGGAGACAGTAACGGCGAACTGGACCTGGGGTAAAAGCGATGATTGCAAATCGGCTGACTTTTCTCGCAGCCACGACACTTTGCCTGTGCTTATGCCCCTCAGCAATCGCGCAGGAGCAGGATTACCGCCCGCAGCCGGGTGAGTTTCCATTGCTCTCTCAGGCGAAGCAGTATCGCGGAGAGCTGGTGTATGTTGATCACATCAATCGACGTGGCAGCTTACGGCTGTATGTTGATGAACACTTCCAGGAGGGGCGTCTGCATCATTTCGCAATGCTTCCATCCGGTGTCATTCGTTTCCGCGGTGCGCCCGCGGAACTCCGGGATATTCCACTCGGGACGCTGCTTTACGGGCACTTTGTTCTGCCGCCAGACCCGACCACATCTGCTGTTCCGCTAAGCAATGGGTCAGACGTAACTGCGCCCGCTGAGACCCATCTGGTGCTTCTCGAAGACGGACTCAGCAGGGCACTGCGAACGAATTCTCACTGGACCCTGCAGCAGATCACGTTCAGCAACGGAGAAGGTACACTTACGGCGAAGTGTTCAGCAGGCCACACTGCTGCAGGACAGCCGGCCGAACAGAAATTTGAACTGACCGTTGATGAGTCGACAAGTATCTGGCGTGGTCGCGAAATGCTCAGTCCGACGGATCTGCTTGCCGAGGGCATCTGGAAGGAGAATGGAACCGTTGATCTCCAGGGTCAGCAGGTGCAACTGACGCTGGGATGGCATCCCCGCTATCTCTATCAGCAGTTTCACCTCAGCGACCTTTGGCTGGACGAGGCATCCTTAAGGACAGCGGAAGAACGTCAGCGTCAGCGGCATCTCCGCCAGATTCGCACACGCTGGCTGCCAGCTCAGGTGGAATCAGTGGACTACGGTGAATTTGGACGAGCCGTTGTTACAGTTGCGTTGTTCGGTGGTATGGATGAACGTCTCTATGCAGCGTTTCGCACAGACAGTGGAGCCAAGATGGCTGCGGCAGAGGATACGCTCCGAACATGGTG
>JALRDR010001101.1 GCA_023262145.1 Planctomycetaceae bacterium
GGGGCGATGGATGCCTCCAACCTGCTGAAGCCAGCACTGGCTCGCGGCGAACTGCATTGCGTCGGCGCAACAACGCTTGATGAGTATCGTAAGTACATTGAAAAGGATCCTGCGCTGGAGCGACGATTCCAGCCGGTGAAGGTTCAGGAGCCGAACGTTGAAGACACCATCTCAATTCTGCGGGGGCTCAAGGATCGTTATGAGAGTCACCACGGAATTCGGATTACGGACGACGCCATCATCGCGGCCGCCACGTTGTCCGATCGATATATCAACGACCGATTTCTGCCCGACAAGGCGATTGACCTTGTGGATGAAGCGGCCAGTCGCCTGCGGATGGAAATTGATTCCATGCCGGCTGAGATTGATGAAGCAACACGCCTGCTGACCCGGCTGCAGATCGAAGCTGCAGCGCTGGAAAAGGAAACGAGTGACGACAGTCAGGAGCGGCTGGAGGAACTGCGACGGCAGATCGCGGAACGTGAAGAATCGACCGGTCAGTTGAAGGCACGCTGGGAAGCGGAGAAATCGGCCATTTCCGGTCTGAAGCCGCTTAAGGAGACAATCGAACAGCAGCGGACAGCATTCCAGCAGGCATTCTCCCGAGCGCAGCAGACGTTGCGCAATGAGGATTTTGCGGAAGCACATCGGATTGAACAGGAACTGCGCACTGCTGAACAGCAATTGGCGGATGCTGAACAGCGCTCTGCTGAACTGAAGGAAAGTTCAGAGAGCACTCTGCTGCGTGAGGAGGTGACTGATGAGGACATTGCTCGTGTAGTAAGTCTGTGGACCGGCGTACCGGTTGCCAGCATGATGCAGGGGGAACGTGAAAAGCTGCTGAATATGGAGGCCGAAATTCACCGCCGCATGATTAACCAGCATGAGGCGGTGGAAGCTGTTTCGAATGCTGTTCGTCGAGCGCGTTCAGGCTTACAGGACCCAGGGCGTCCAATCGGTTCCTTCATGTTCCTTGGCCCCACCGGTGTCGGCAAGACAGAACTGTGCAAGGCTCTGGCACACTTCATGTTCGACGACGAACGAAGTCTTGTGCGAATCGACATGAGTGAATTCATGGAGAAGCACAGTGTGGCCCGTCTGATCGGAGCGCCTCCGGGTTATGTTGGCTATGAAGAAGGCGGAAGGCTGACAGAAGCTGTTCGCCGCAATCCTTACTGCGTAATCCTTCTCGATGAAGTTGAAAAAGCGCATCGGGATGTCTTCAACATTCTGCTGCAGCTGCTTGACGACGGCCGTCTGACCGACAGCCAGGGTCGGACTGTGGACTTCAGCAATACCATCGTGGTGATGACGTCGAATCTGGGCAGCCAGGCAATTCAGCAGCTGTCGGGTGAGGCGGACGATCTGGAAATCCATAACCGTGTCATGGAAGCCCTGCAGGCTCATTTTCTGCCGGAGTTTCTGAACCGGGTGGATGAAGTGATCGTGTTCCACCCACTCGGCCGTGATGAAATTCGACAGATCGTGGATCTGCAGCTGGAGGCGCTGGCAGATCGTCTGAGAAAGAATGGGTATGGGCTGCAGGTTACTGATTCTGCTCGACAGCTGCTGGCGATTGAGGGTTACGAGCCGTCATACGGGGCACGTCCTCTGAAGCGAGTCATTCAGCAGCGGGTACAGAATGCTCTGGCGCACGAGCTGCTTTCGGGGAACTACTCCGCGGGCGACACTATCCTCGTGGATGCAGAACGTGACGGCTTCGTTTTCCTGCGGCACCAGAAGGGGTTGCCAGCAGTGGAAACGCCACTGCCGTCCGGGGAGTAAGTCAGGGCTGTCATCTGCAGGGCTGACTTCGACAGCAATACGTATTCTGACGATCAGGCTGTCAGGAGCTATTTCTGATCTGTGGAATCACGAGTACGGATTTGATTTTCGTCGTTCAGCAAGTAGACTACGCCCGGCGGCTGGAGGAACAGTTGCAGCCGGGCGATTGGCTCAGTTGGTTAGAGCACTACCTTGACATGGTAGGGGTCACAGGTTCGAATCCTGTATCGCCCACTCCACACATCGAAGAACCCTGAAGACGTCTGGTTTTCAGGGTTTTTTTCTGCGCGGTCTGCTGGCGAAACTACGTATGAGGCTGCGTAACTCAGCAGGTGCACCTCGGCCACTGATGGTCAAAGGAAGCTGTGATGTCACGTCGCCCGTACGTCTGCTCGGATCGAAGAACACTCCCCTCGTACTCACATCTCACACGCTCCATTCCTGATGCTGCTGTCGGCAGGTGCTGTGCTGCTGTCTGCATGTTGAATCTGCAATAGGCATCGCAGCCAGCGTCGTCGTCGCCAGCGCTGATCCTGACCGCATTCCGAAAGCATCTGCGACTGACGGTTTTCCCTGTCTGCGCTGCGGTCAACATCGCCGCCGCAAAGTGACAACAGCAAAAACACTGTGCTGATCTTTCAGGCGTGTCAGATGTCTCTGTAGACCGACCGGTCCGTGAATAGTCCGGAAGCATGCCCCGCTGCGATCACCATCAGATCTGCTCGGAATCACCGGAAAGAATGGTTCGGTCGAGGCCGCTTTGCCGGGCCGGATTCGCGTCCGAGGCATCCTTTGAGTCGCTCAGCTGGCGGCGTTCAAACCGTCCCCACCAGGCGTCACCATCCTCCATCCTCCAGCTTCCGAAAGCGGCTGACTGCCGCAGAATATTCGAGAGTTCCCGAGCTGTCTGTGGCCTGTTTGCCGGATTCTTTTCGAGGCAGGCAAGGAGTACTTCTTCCAGTTCAGTACTGACCTCTTGCCCCAGACGCTGTGAGGGAGGGAGTGGAGCTTCCATGGAGTGCATCCGCAGTAAGTCCACCAGATTGTCCGAAAGGAATGGCGGCCGTCCGGTGAGCAGAAAGTAGCCCGTCGCACCGACTGCATAAATATCGCTGCGATGATCCACCAGCGACGGGGAATTCACACCCTCCGGTGAGATATACAGTGGGGTACCGGTCAGTGAATTGGCGGCGGTCATGCCGGATTGTTTTTGTGCATCGACGGCTTTGACCAGTCCAAAGTCAAGCACCTTGATGACGTCGGGCAGGCCGCCTCGACGATTGAGCATGATGTTTGCCGGCTTGATATCGCGATGCACGAGCCCCTGAGAGTGTGCTTCGAACAGCGATCCGCAGATCTGCAGCAGCAGGTGAATCACGCGGCCTTCCGGGAGTGGCCCTGACTTGTCGACCAGACTTTGCAGTGTGATCCCGTCAAGGTACTCCATGGCGTAATAAAAGACGCCTTCAGGAGTGCGACCGTAGTCATAAATGGCAATTGTATTGGGATTGTTCAGCTGGCATGTGATCTGCACTTCGCGTTCGAAACGGGCGATTGACGTGTCATTGATTCTGTCGATATCAAGCAGTTTCACTGCAGTAGGGCGCTGCAGCATCGCATGTCGGCCCTTGTAGACCATGCCCATGGCCCCTTGCCCCAGTTTCTCCAGCAGTTCGTACTGGCCGACGTTCCCTGCTTCGACTGCAGCAGCCTGAGCCTCCCGCTGCAGTCGAGCGACAATGACTGTGAAGATAAAGATTGCCACGGAACTGGCAATCAGGAGCGCGAAGAGGCCACGAAAAGCCCACTGCAGGATCGCCAGCGGGCGATAGGCTTCCGCATGGTCAATTTCTGTGGCGATTCCGATGCTGTAGTCCTGCAGCCATTGCCAGGCGCCGATGACCGGGACACCGCGGTAGTCCGGATACCCATCAACATCGGCGTCTTCGTTGCCGGCAATGACGCTGGCTGCCATACGAGTGACCGGCATGTCGGCACGCAGTAACGTCGGTCGGAATCCTTCCATCATATTTCCGCCGGGATCGCGCACCTGGATCGTCAGGAGCGATCGAGCATCATCTTCCTGGGAAATCAGTCCCAGCAGCATCAGATCGGAATCGAAGCGGCTGTTTGAGACCATGCGGGCATCAGCATCCACAGCGTAGGTTTCACCGGAATCTCCAATGCGACCCAGCTGCAGAATCTCTGTGAACTTCTCTTCCGGGCGGATCTGCAGGCCAAGCACTCCGATGACAGAAAAATCATCATCTCGAACAGGAGCTACCGCATACATCGTCGGCAGATCTGTGCGATATCTGCCGCTGGCAGCCTTGAGTGAAGAGATACTTGGAAATGGGGCCGAAACCGTGCTGCGACCATCCAGAGCGGCTTCCAGCAGATCATCCAGCCGTTCCGGTTCCTGCAGGCCGATTAATGCCGGATCCGAGGCCGTGAGAATAGTGTGCGACTTGTCGGCGATGAAATATCCGATGTAGCGATGTGACGAGAGGAGGGAGCCAAGTTGTTTCTCAACATCGTGATGAATGGTTCTGGCTTCCACAGAATCGGAGGCTGCGGATGATCTCTGCAGTTCTGTCAGCTGATGGAAGTACGTGCGAATCTCAGCGGTATTGGCAGCTGCTTCCGCATTCGATTCCTGAACGCGAAACCATGTTCGCAGCATCGCAACTTCGACACGCAGCAGTGTCTTCAGCTGTGACTTCAGGTTCTCGCGCATCGTTGATTCGATGGATGAGTTAATTGTTGAGCCAACGACTGTCAGTACGATCACGGCGATGATTGGCCATGCCCAGAGATTTTTCTTCAGGAATACGCGCGTGGACGTGAGTGAGCGGCTTACGGAAGCACGCACGCGTGAGGTATGCACGCTCTCAGCAGACGAAGAACGTGCAGCAGAGGATTTCCGGGGCAAAGGAAACTTCATCTGACAATTCCCTGAAGACGATGGACAGTTGAGTGACTGTATTTCCGAGGAAGACGGCACGCTCAACTGCTTCGCAGAGAATCATCAGGGATGCCGAATCGGGTGGTGAACCGAATTATTGAGGAGGATATTGGCGATTGCGAGGGTTCGTCCAGCGGCGTGGCCTGTGCGGGTTTCCCGGTTTCTGCTGTTGCTCTGTGGGCGGCTCTGCAGGTTCATCTGCCATCCCCTGGTCAGTCTGCGGCAGCGGCGTTTTCCGGCAGTGTGGACGTCAACGGCATGTGAAGTTGGTTTGAGCTGGTTGCTCTGCTGCCGTTAGAGTGTGTGTTCGGACAGGTTCTGTAATTCTTCGAATGGATGGAAGCACGACAATGAGATTTGAAACTGCCTGCCTGCATGCCGGCTATTCTGCTGATCCCACAACAAATTCCCGTGCGGTGCCTGTGTACCGCACCAGTTCCTTCGTCTTCAAAAGTACAGAGCATGCGGCACGCCTGTTTGCTCTGCAGGAACTTGGCAATATCTATACCCGTCTGATGAACCCGACGCATGATGCTCTGGAGCAGCGAGTTGCTCACCTGGAAGGCGGGGCTGCAGGTCTGGCCGTGGCATCCGGAACCAGTGCCATCTTCTATAGTCTGATCAATATTCTGCAGGCCGGAGATGAATTTGTTTCTGCCAACAACCTGTATGGCGGGACCTACACGCAATTCAACGATATTCTGCCTCAGTTCGGAATCCGGGCTCGGTTTGTGGACCCTGCAGACCCGCAGAATTTTGCGAATGCCATCACGGAAAAAACGAAGGCTGTGTTTTGTGAGTCGGTGAGTAATCCGGGACTGGCGGTGTCGGATCTGGACGAGATTTCCCGAATCGCTCACGACAACGGAATACCCCTGATTGTGGACTCGACATTCACGACGCCCGCACTGCTGCGTCCCATTGAACACGGAGCCGACGTTGTTGTGCACTCACTGACCAAGTGGATGGGAGGTCACGGGACCGGAATCGGCGGTATCGTGGTGGACGCCGGAAAGTTCGACTGGAAGTCTGAGCGATTCCCGTTGATGAACGAACCGGACAACAGCTATCACGGTCTCCGTTGGGCTCACGATCTCGGTGACCTCGCGCCGCTGGCCTACCTGCTGAGAATGCGGACGGGACCGCTGAGGAATCTTGGAGCCTGCATTTCGCCGGATAATGCCTGGATGTTCCTGCAGGGAATAGAAACTCTGCCACTGCGCATGGAACGCCACTGCAGTAATGCCCTGGCAGCGGCCCGATACCTGAAAGCGCATCCTGCGGTGGAGTGGGTCCGTTATCCCGGGCTTGAGGACGATCCGGAATACGCTCGGGCACAGAAATACCTGAATGGACAGGGAGGCTCCATGGTTGTCTTTGGCATTCGCGGCGGAGCGGATCAGGGTAGTCGCTTTATCGATTCGCTGCAGTTGTTTTCCCATCTGGCAAATGTGGGGGATGCTCGCAGCCTCGCGATTCATCCGGCGTCCACAACTCATTCTCAGTTGTCAGCGGAGCAGCAGCGGGCAGCCGATATTCCGCCGGAAATGATCCGCCTGAGCATCGGGC
>JALRDR010001114.1 GCA_023262145.1 Planctomycetaceae bacterium
GGGATCTTGTGGTCCGCGATGTACTTCGCTGAGTTATTCCATCTCCATCCTCGCTTTTTAAGAGACTACTTTGTAGTCCATTGCGATTTATTGCTGTGGTTTGCCAGCCGCGTGTGGTGCCTTTTCTACGTTTATCGAGGGGTTGCTCGCGGGTATGTCTCGACGCTGAATCTTCCGCTGGCCTTGTGCGGATTTATTCCAGTGTTCGGACTGCTTCCGTATGCTCTGGTCTGGTTCAACGCAACACGCAAATTGAAGAGGCATGGTATTCGAGTGGGTTTTTTTGGCGCTTCCCGTGAGCATGTCCTCGAAGCATTACGGAAATAGCCGAGGCATGGGCACAAGCTGCCAGCTGTGGCTGAATTGCACACGCTTGAAGCGAATTGATGGTGCAAGAGCGGGGAGTCTGACATGATCCATCCGGCAGGCAGAAGTCTGCGTCAGTTGCCAGGAAAAACGCTGGCTGCCAGCAGGGTTACAAGGATGCCTGCGAAGCCCATCAGGGTGATCATCGGTGTGTGTGTTCTGAGCGTTTCCTGTTCCGTCATTCCGCTCATTCGGCTGATGACCCAGAAGCCACTGTCGTTCATCCACGGAAATGGCTTGGACCCGCAACCGATGGCGGTGGCCAGATAGACCGGGTGATAGCTCAGTACACTCAAGTCCGGTGCCAGACCGCGGACGATGGCTACCGCGGTGAACATCGCTACTGTTGAGGATCCCTGGGCACCACGAATAACTGCCGTGACGATGAATGCCAGCGGCAGCAAAGCAAAATCGAGCGGATCAGTACCGGACATGGCACTGATATACGGACCGATGCCTGATTGCTGCAGGGTGGCTCCGAATGCACCACCGGCACAGCAGATCAGAATGATCAGGCCGGCTTCCTGCATCGCCTGCTGGATCTGTTCCGACAGTGTTTCCCGGTCATGGAGCAAACGGGCTGCCATCACGAACGCAATCATTGCAGAAGCGGTCAGCGCGATGTTCTTGTCACCGAACAGTCCGACCCATTCCGGCGGCGCCGTGCCGGGGGCCAGCATGCTGCTGTAAATTGTTGACCCGCTGATGAGCAGTACGGGCAGCAGTACGGGTGTCAACGAGAGAGCTAGTGAAGGGAGTGCTTCAAGTGGCTTGTCTGCCTGGGCCTGCAACTGAGTCAGTGACTCGGGATCGTCACGAACGGGAATTTCCATTCGTGAATTCATCCAGTACGCGTAGAGCAGTCCGACGGCGGTACAGCACAACCCGACGCCCATGCCGACCAGAATCATGGTGCCGATATTGATGCCCAGTTCTTCGGCGACAAAGAGCGGACCGGGGGTGGGTGGCACCAGACTATGACTCATCGTTCCCCCCGTCACCAGTGCCAGCACGAACAGCAGATAATTCTTTCGCAGCTTCAGCCACGTGGCCTTTGCCAGCGGAATGGTGAGCAGAAACACGCTGTCGAAGAACACCGGAATGCTCAACAGGAATGAACTGGCGGAGAATGCGATGGGTGCTCCGCGCGGCCCGACGATGGCAAGTGCACTCCGCACGATGCGTTCAGCCGCTCCACTGGCCAGCAGACAGCGGCCGATCACACAGGCCATGGCAATCAGCAGACCGATCTTCTCGCAGGTGGCCCCGAGTGCTGTGGTAATACGGCGAAATGTGGGGTTGTCGGCAGCGTAGGTGGCGGCCTTCTGTGCGGCCTGATCGCTGATC
>JALRDR010001160.1 GCA_023262145.1 Planctomycetaceae bacterium
TATCAGTCCACAAATTGCAAGCAGGCCGGTGTTCACCGCCGGGAAACTCTGAGAACGGATTGTATCACGCAGTGGCAGCATCGGGGTTCCTCAAATCTCTCAGCCACCAGACGATCGCCATTCGGCTAGACGCTGCTGACGGGGATGATCATTCATTGACCGAACGTGAGCCACTTTCCGATCCATTTTCGGAATTGACTCGCTCTGAATGATGGATCACAAACTGCACAAGCTCCTCACAATGAAAGAAACCGTCCCACATGTTGTGCCCCTGGCCTGGTGGTATGAGCAACTGGAAGCTGCCATCAAGTTTCTCGTATCTGCTGGCAGCAAGCCCCGAATTGAGTTCCAGCGGCACAACACGATCCACATCGCCGTGGATCGCAAATAATGGGATCTTCCTGTCCGCCAGTTGCTGCAGTCGATCTACTGGATTGAATTCGGGCAGTCGTTCTGCAAGCTGATCAGCCGTCAGATCAAAGGCCGGGGCCGCACGTTGCAGTCCCGGGTAACTGGACAGATTGAATACCGGGTATATTCCGGCGAATGCAGCAACGCGATCCGGGTGAGTGGCTGCCCATGACAGCGTCATCAGACCTCCGCGACTTCGTCCCAGCATGACAGGCCGTGCAGAAAACCCCTTCTGCACCAGATGCGTGTACAGTAGATCGTAGACTTTATTCCCCTGTGGACTGCCGTAGGATTCTCCCGCATCGATTCCGGCGATGGAGATTCCACGGTTGATGAAGTGTTCAAACATCCAGCGTTCAGCCGAACCGGGAAGCCCGGGCAGAGTCGGGGCATACCAGACCCACGCCTTTCCGGAGAGTTGCGTACCCTGCTTCCCGGGAATCAGGAACGCCGGTCGCCCGGCAATCGTGAACGCCTCTCCGGATAGTGGAAGTGCCCGGGGCTGCTCATCAGCGCTGGCCATTGGCAGCTGCAGCACCAGAGCCATCATCACGACCACCACGAAAAATCTCTGCAGACGTTTCATCTCACTCCCCGAATTGCCGGCGACCACGCTGCTTGATGCAGCCCAAATCAGTAGTTGTGCTTCCTCGCGACATTATCAACACCGCCCCCCGGTTCAGCAATCGACCTTTGGAACAGTCGGCTCCGGCCGAGTTCGCCCGTCGAACTGTATCATCTCCCTTTCGGCATGACATTCTTCCTGCCGCTGCGGAAGCAGTTGCTTCAGCTCCCGTTCCCTGCCACATTGAATAGAATCTGTTAGCATTGAGGGGCGGCGAGCATGCCAGGCGACGGCGGCAGCCCCTCTTCATTTCCCGCCGAACATGCGACTCAGCCAACAACTGTCAACGGCCAGGTGCTACGGCTTCAGAAACATCCAGATCAACGGATCACCATGCTCACAGAAGATTCTCTCAACGCGTCGCTGGATCTGTTTCGCGACGACTTCCTGCGACTCCGCAACGAACTGGCACGCGTCATCGTGGGGCAGACGCCGATCCTTGATGACATGCTGATTGCGTTGATCGCCGGGGGGCATGTCCTGCTCGAAGGCGTGCCTGGACTCGGAAAAACACTCACCGTGCGTACACTCGCCGACACTTTGCAACTGCAGTTTCAACGAATTCAGTTCACCCCGGATCTGATGCCGGCAGATCTGATCGGTACTCAGGTTCTTGGTGAAACAGAGCATGGCGGGCGTGTGTTTGAGTTTCAGCGGGGACCATTGTTCACAAACATTCTGCTGGCGGATGAAATCAACCGCGCGACCCCCCGTACCCAATCCGCATTGCTGGAGGCGATGCAGGAGCATTCCGTTACGGTAGCCGGAACGACTCACAGATTATCTCAGCCATTCTTTGTCCTCGCGACGCAGAACCCACTGGAGATGGAAGGAACATACCCGCTTCCGGAAGCTCAGCTGGACCGTTTCTTTGTAAAACTGCTCGTCCAGTATCCGGCAGTCAGTGAACTGGAAGAAATCCTTGATCGCACGACCGGTCTGGACCAGCCCAAAGCGGACTTTGTCCTCGGGGGGGACCGTATTCGCGAGCTGTCAGCTCTGTCGCGGCAGATTCCGATTGCCGGTGATATCCGACGTCTGGCGGTTCAGCTCATCGTCGCAACGCACCCCGACAAGGACGCCTCAGCTGCTGCTCGGCGGTTCGTTCGGTACGGCGCCAGTCCACGTGGCCTGCAGGCATTGATCCTGGGGGCAAAGGTCCGTGCTATTCTGGACCACAGAGTGCATGTTTCTGCCGCGGACCTGCGAAGTATGGCATTTCCTGTGCTGCGGCATCGACTCATCCTCAATTTTGAAGCACAGGCGGAAGGCGTCACAGCAGATGAAGTTGTTGAGGGAATTCTGCAGGACATCTCCCTCTGACTGTGCACCGGCCCTTAACTCAATTCCCCTTATGCTGACGTGTGCTGCCGATGCTCTTTCCCGCCGACTTCATGACCCGACTGGAGTACCTCTCGCTGATGTCGAGACGCGTATTTCGTGGTCAGTTGCTTGCCCAGCGACGGACACGTGAAACCGGGGCCGGTATTGAATTTGCAGACCATCGAGAATACGCTGCCGGAGATGATCTGCGTTACCTTGACTGGAATATCTATGCCAGACATGGTGACCTGCTGATCCGCAGGTTTCAGGAAGAACAGGACCTGCACGTCTACCTGCTGCTGGACTGCTCTCGATCCATGTCCTTCGAGAACGGCAGTAAATTTGACCTTGCTCGGCAGGTCGCTGCAGCTCTTGCGTATATCGCACTCGCAGACCTGGACTGTACGGCTCTGTTCGCATTTTCAGCAGGGATCACCGCAAGACTCCCGTTGACACGAGGTCGTGAGCAGATTCTGCCCATCATGCGATTCCTCGAAAGCCTCACGGCCTGTGGCTCGTCAACAGGTCTTACCCAGGGGGTTGCAGAATTTCTGCACCTGCGGCCACGCCCCGGCCTCGTAATTATGATCAGCGACCTGTTTGATCCCGGTGGAATTGAACAGCCATTTGACCTGCTCAGATTCCGCGGCTTCGACGTGCATGCCATTCAGATCTTCCATGAACTTGAAGCAAGGCCACAACTCGTGGGAGACGCCCAGCTGGTGGATCTTGAATCAGGTTCGGAAACTCGCATTACCGTAACTGAACAGCAACTTGCAGACTATCACCAGCTGTTCACCGCTCACCAGACCGCAGTACGCAACTACTGTCGCAGATACGGGCTTGGGTGCACTCAGTCACCCGCATCCAGCAGTTTTGATGCTCTTGTCATGACCATGATGAATTCGTCAGCAGGGGACCAGGCCGACTCCCGCTCCATTCCTCTTCCTCGGTTTCCCTCGAACAGTCAGCGAACATGATTTTTGGAACCCCGACAGCATTACTTCTTGGACTGATTGCGCTGCCAGTCACCCTGCTGTATCTGCTGCGTGTTCGCACGCGACGGATTCCGGTTTCCACGGATATGTTCTGGAATCGTGTCTTTGAGGAACGACCTCCCCGCTCGCTCTGGAAACAGTTTCGACATCTGAAATCGTGGCTGCTGCAGATCCTGCTGCTGCTGACACTGACTCTGGCTGCGGCCGACCCTCGCTGGAATACCCCGGCAGATCGGTCTGGGTTTCAGGTGATCATCCTTGATGCCTCCGCAAGTATGCAGGCTGAAGAGGAATCCGGGACCCGGTTTGAAATAGCCAGAGCAAAAGCGGAGCGTCTGGTGGCGGGACTGTTCCCGGGGCAGCAGCTGGCTGTCCTCTCGGCGGACAGGGAAACTCAAATCCTGTCGGGCTTTACCGACCACGGCCCAGCGTTGCAGCGAGTGCTCGCTGCAGCAACAGTTACAGATTCCCCCGCAGACCTCCACCAGGCCGTCCAGCTTGCGTCAGCATTACTGCAATCGCATTCCGATGGAAGAATTCTGCTGTTCACTGATTCACTCACCGCTGCCAATGAACAAGCGCTGCAGGAAGCCTGCCAGAATCCAGCGTCTGCTCCTCAGTCAGCTGTCAATCTCGACGTGGTTCGCTGTGGTACGTCTCACCCAAACCTCGGCCTGACCGCTTTCGAAGTTCGTCGAGCCATTACGGATCCGCTTGGCTATGAAGTGCTGCTGGAACTGACCAATGCCGCTGATATTCCGGTTACTGCCACGGTACAACTGACGCTCAATGATGTCCTCGTCGATGTTCTTTCGCTCTCACTTGCTCCTGATGAATCTTCCTCCCGGATACTTCGCAAGCTGTCAGCGGATGGCGGTATTCTCAGAGCTCAGCTGACGGACATTGATTTCCGTCCTGACGTGAAGAGTACATTTCCCCTGCAGGATGCTCTGCAGGCCGATAACGAGGTCTTCGCTGTGCTCGCGGAGCAGCCCCCCCTGAAAGTCCTGCTTGCTTCCCCGGGAAATCTCTTTCTGCGGCAGGCATTACTGGCCATGCCGCGGGTGGAACTTCATGAAATCTCATCGTTACCACAGTCACAGGAGGCATGGGCGGGACATGATGTCATCGTTCTGCACCAGTTGGTCCCGCGCGAACTTCCTCCCGGAAATCTGCTTGTCGTGGATCCCCTGACAGACTGCGAGTTCTGGAAACTTTCCGGTCTGGTCCGGCAGCCGCTGATTGTTGAACAGCAAAGTGGTAGTCCGCTGATGACCAACGTTGACCTCACCAACGTGCTCATCCCACAGGCCGGACGTCTCCAGTTTCTGCAGAAAGCACAGAACCTGATCCTCACGGATACTGCTGAATCACTGCTCAGCCTGATTCAGCAGCCACAGCACAGATGCGTCGTAACACCGTTGTCGCTGTCCGACAGCGATCTGCCGATGCGCACAGTATTCCCGCTGCTGATCTCCAATGCACTGCAATGGTTTTCCGGAGCCGACGCCCTTCGCACTGCCGCGGCAGTCACCGGCAGTTCCGCCACGCGACCGTTTCCGGCAGACTGGAGCGAGTCGATTGACAGGGTCACAATTCGATCCCCCTCGGGAGCCGAAACCACAGCCATCGTTTCGGCAGGCACCGCCATCTCGGAGCCTGCAATCACAACCGGACTGCTCCGTGAACGCGGGGTCTGGTCCATTATTCCACACACCGCAGCTCGACCTCGTGGACAACCTGCTGACAGCACGCCGTTGCAGATTGCTGCCAATCTGACGAATCAATCTGAGTGCGACCTGCGGTTCCCGGTAGAATCAGAGTCAGGTACGGCATTCCTCGAAAGTCAACCGAACTCCCGCAACATGCCGCTCTGGCTACTTGCTGTCTGTCTGGCAACACTGCTGCTTGGAGCCGAATGGTGGCTCTACCAGCGTCGTCTGATCATGTGATCCCAGGGCCCCGTTCTGCAGTCCGGAATTCTGATGTCGTTTGAATTCAGTCAACCTGTCTCCCTGCTGGCGTTATTCCCGGCAGTACTTCTGCTGTGGTGGGGCCACCGCCGCAGCCTTGTGGATTTCTCTGCGGTTCAGCGACTGGCTTCCCTGACCATCCGCATCCTGATGGTGTTCATGCTGATTGCCGCCGCGGCAGGGCTGACGCAACTACAGGACGCCGCAGTCCCATGGACTGTCTTTCTGCAGGACGTCAGTCTGAGTACAGGTGTGGAAGGAGCCAGGCAGGCTGAAGATTTTCTGAAGCAGGCAGAGTCTGCTGTCGGGACAGACCGATCCACATGGATCCCGTTTGCGGCCACCAGCGGCAACGCTCGCGCGCTGGACAAGCGTCTGACCGCAACCCAGATCAGTTCCAGCCTGCATAACGAAGCAGTGGACGAGCAGATTCTGCTGCCGGAGCCGTCGGGGACAAATCTGGAGCAGGCATTGTCTCTGGCGAGGTCCAGCGTACCTGCCGGATATGTTCCGCGGATCGTCCTGCTTACTGATGGAAACCAGACCATTGGCAATGCGCTGCAGACAGCCGCGGAATCCCCTGCAGAGATCTGGACCGTTCCGCTCACACGGGGAACTGATCCGGAAGTACAGATCGATGCCGTCAACCTGCCGACAGAAGTACGGCAGGGAGAGCCTTTCCCAATTGAAGTTGTGATCTCATCCAGCCACGAAGATCAGGGACAACTGGAGTTATTCGAGGGAGAATTTCGAGTTCGCTCCTCGACCGTACAACTTGTTCCCGGCATCAATCGGTTTCAGTTTGAGCAGTCCGTGGAACGCGATCGTCTGGCAGCGTTTCGTGTCCGCATCTCCGGACTGCAGCAGGACACGTTACTGGACAACAATTCCGACACCGGCCTGGTTTCAGCAAACGGACAACCTCGCATTCTGCTTGCAGACAATGATCCCGATCTGATTCAGGAGCTCGCCTTCGCCCTGGAAACAGAGGGAGTCCTCGCCGACGTACGTCCGCCGGAGGGAATTCCAGATGGCATTGAGGGACTGCAGAATTTTGAACTGCTTGTGATGTCAAACATTGCTGCAACCAGTCTGACACGCGAGCAGATGCAGACAATTCGTAGCTGGGTGGAAAATTTTGGCGGCGGTTTTCTGATGCTTGGAGGAGAGCAGTCGTTCGGTCCCGGGGGTTGGTTTCAGACACCCCTCGATGAAATCCTTCCGCTCCGCAGTGATTTCCAGAAGGAGCAGGAAAAGCCTTCGCTGGGAATGGTCCTCGTCATTGACCGATCCGGATCGATGGAGGGTGAAAAACTGGCGATGGCACGATCGGCAGCGCGAGCAGCCGTCCGACTACTCAGCCCCCGGGATCAGGTCGGAATCGTGGCCTTTGACGATAAGACATGGGTGATCAGTGAACTTCAGGCAGCGGCAAATCAAGGCCGTCTCGCAGACCAGATTGCCGGCCTGAAACCCGGCGGGGGCACCAGCATGTACCCGGCCATGGAGATGGCTGCTGAGATGCTGGATGGCGCTGCTGCAAGGCTCAGGCACGTCATCATGCTGACTGACGGAATCTCCAATTCGGGCAACTTTGAAGGGCTTGCTGCAGAGATGGCATCCAGCGGCACCACTGTGTCCGTTGTCGCTGTGGGGGAAGAAGGAGCGACGGACATTCGACTGCTCACATCCATAGCCAGAACTGGCCGCGGACGGTTCTACCATGCTGAAGATCCTGCCCTTGTCCCGCGTATCTTCGCACGCGAAACAATGACCGCAAGCCGCTCGGCAATCGACGAAGACCCATTTGCTCCTCAGGTGATTCGAGCAACCAGAGCACTTGCCGGGATTGACTTCGAAGTCGCTCCGTTCCTGCTGGGCTATGTTCGCACTCGACCACAACCGGGGGCGGAGGTCATTCTGGGCACAGAAAAAGGGGATCCACTGCTCGCATGGTGGCGTGTTGGACTCGGAATGGCAGGGGCGTTCACCTCCGACGCCAGTAGTCGCTGGGCGGCTGAATGGCTCACGTGGCCGGGTTACGGCCGCTTCTGGACACAGGTCGTTGCCCTCTACACTACCGAATGCTCAAGTTTTTCAACCCCACCACCCGC
>JALRDR010000014.1 GCA_023262145.1 Planctomycetaceae bacterium
GTTGCGGGGGCCATCCATTCAAGCAGACTCTTGTGGTCGAGGAGGGTTTGCAGCGAGCGATTGACATCTGATGGCTCTGCTTCAACAGGAAAACTGTCACGATGCGACCGCAATAATCATCACAATACGTGATTGATGAACGGAGGTTTTTTTTCTGCCATTTCCCGCGCAATTCGGCTGGTAAAACAACTCGCACTCAGGGTAAAAAACATATACCCCTGAAATAAGTAGTGCAGACCTGGTCGTTTTTGTTCCATCAATTCCGATCAAGGTTTGTTTTCCGATTCCGCTTGATCTACTAGACTCAGCGCAGCAGCAGGAAGCTGACCATTCGTCATGTATCAAACGCGGGTCACAAGCTGTGGGAACGGGGTGTTCTTCTTTTGCCCTGGGTTCCTGTATTCACTCAGGTATTGCAGTCCGGCCTGATGCTGTGGCTGCTCAAACAGCAAGGAAACTGCGAATCATGGCTGCAAAAAGTCGAAAGGCGGCTCCAAGCCTGCCCGCTCGAACAGAGTCCGACAACAAAGTGCTGCTTGACAACGCTTTGGGTCAGATTGAGAAAACGTTCGGCAAAGGGTCGATCATGAAGCTGGACGCACCCGAGAATGCGGGTGCTTTTCCGGGCATATCAACGGGCGCTTTATCTCTGGACCTGGCACTTGGTGGAAACGGATTCCCGAGAGGCCGAATCATTGAGTTGTTCGGGCCGGAATCCAGCGGGAAGACAACCTTGGCGCTGCATGCCATTGCAAATGCCCAGAAGGCTGGTGGGATTGCGGCTTTTATTGATGCGGAGCACGCGCTCGACCCCCAATGGGCACGCAAACTGGGTGTCAACCTTGATGAGTTGCTCGTAAGCCAGCCATCTTATGGTGAAGAGGGACTCCAGATTACTGAGATGCTGGTCAAGTCGAATTCTGTGGACATCATTGTGATTGACTCCGTTGCTGCTCTGGTGCCGAAAGCGGAACTGGACGGCGAGATCGGCGATACACATGTGGGCCTGCAGGCGCGCATGATGAGCCAGGCCATGCGCAAGCTTACTGGCGCGATCTCGAAGGCCCGAGCGACAGTCATTTTCATCAACCAGATTCGTGAAAAGATTGGTGTGATGTTTGGCAGTCCGGAAACAACTCCGGGGGGACGGGCACTGAAATTCTACAGTTCCTGCCGAGCCGACGTTCGCCGTATCAGTCAGATCAAGGAAGGTGAAGTCACAATCGGGATGCGGATGAGGGTAAAGGTAGTAAAGAACAAAGTTGCTCCGCCGTTCCGCATTGCAGAATTCGACATGTACAGCACCGAGGGAATCAGCTTCGAGGCGGACATTCTGGACCTCGCTGTGGAGAACAAGCTGATCGATCGTTCAGGAAGCTGGTTCAGCTATGGCAAGACAAGGCTGGGACAAGGTCGAGACAAAGCGCGGCAGTACCTGGTTGAAAACCCGGATATATGTGAAGAACTGAAAGGACGAGTTCTGGAAGCGAAGAACATGCTTCCACCAGACTCTGCTCCGGAATCAGATGAATAGGCACTTGCATCAGGACTGTTCGCAGAAGCTGACATTGCTGAGAGGCGGTGTCAGCTTTTTTATTCTCAACGGAAGATCGGGATAAGTTTTCAGGAGAGCTGGTCACCGGAAGGATTCATCGGCAGCTCAGGATCGTGGTCGCTCCAGGCTCATGGGGACCTGCGGTGCATTTACTCAACACGCGTTCTAAGCAGATTCCAGTGATCGCTTCGTTCGCCGGAAATTTCATCGCCGATTGCAAGGTATTCATTGACGAACCAGTGTATTCGGGAAATACTGAAACACCGACAGGATGTCGCGGTATTCGAAGGGCGGGCCATAGTTCTTCTCAGGCGTCATCCAGGCTATGCTGCCACACTCAATTTTGCTGCATGTTCGTTTCCCGAATTTCCGCTGGTTGCGGACGTGTCGCGTTGACGTGCTCTGTTTGCTCATGCTCACGTTTGCCGCCGAGAGTGCTGGAGCCCAGCAGGTTGATGATCTCCCGCTGCTCAACCGCCAGACAGCGCACCCGCATAATCCAGTCCGAGTGCAATCCGGTCCTGTTATCAATCGCGTGGCAGTAAAGACGATTGCCCCCATTGATCTCTGTGTGACAACCGCGAATGTCACCTATGTGGCAGACCCGGGCGCCCGCTGCGTGTTTCGAATTGACGGTGAGTCGAACGTCAGCCTGGCAATCTCAGATCTGAATGGAATACGCCAGCTGGACACAGATGCAGATGGCAACCTTTATGTACTCACATCTGAGTCAGCCGAATCGGCGATTCATCTGTGTTCCACATCCGGCGCACAGATGACGCTCTACAGATTTCCGTTCAGCAGTGTGTGTTTTCTTCGCACAACCATTGGTGAGTTCATTGTTGGCAGTCACAGCCAGCTGCACATCATTGCCCCGGACAACACTCAATCGACAGTTTCACTTCCGCACCCGCCAATTGATCTCGCAAAGAATGCTGGAGGCGGTATCCGGATTCTGCTTCAGAACGGCGTCATTGCTTCCACAAGCGGCCACGGCGATTTGGATTCTCCATTCCGGGCAATCCGCGGTTCGCAGCGAATTGTCTTTATGCCGGATGGAACGATGGCAACCCTGGTCAGCTCCACTGACACTCCGGATGGCCGACCGGGATTATATGCGGTTGGGGCAGCCGCAACTGCGGATAAAGATTACCGCCCGGTGATGTGGCTTCCGCAGGGAACTGCAGCGGTCGGCTTTGACAGGCTGGGAAATCTGACGCTGGCCAACCCGGAACTTCGCGCGATTACTCGAGTGACCAGCAGATTTCGGGTGCCCTGTCCACATTGCAGCGAATCCATGGAACTCATACTGGATCCGGAATTCAATCCTGCTGCAGAATCAGCATCCTTTTGAACCATTTACACAGCAGAACTGTTCCAGCGGTTTGCAGGCTGCAAAGCTGCGGTCGAATGTGTGGCAACCAGGCCGGCACTGTGTATTCCTGTGCTCAGCCGGTCTGTTCCACAACCAGTCCCGCATGCTGCTAAGCCAGCCCACTCCGGCGTCGCACTGCCCATTCGGTGCTGATGAGTCCGACGACCAGCAGCAGCGTCCCCCAGTTGTCCCACAGGGAAATCAGTTCTTCGCGGTCGAGCGACAGTCCCGGAAGCCCATCGTCAATCCACGCCTGCAGTCGCTGTGCGAGTTCATCTTCTGACAGGTGATCCCCGCCACTGGCGAATGAGATTTCTCGGAGCAGCGAAAAATCTGCCGCAGGATTATCCAGTTCCGGATCTCGATGCAGCACGTGGAATCTGGTCACTCCGATATTACCTACAAGTTCACCGTTCCGAGCAGCACGGACGCGAGCCCAGTAATCACCGGGCTCCAGCGTCTCCCGAAACTCCGCCGACATCATGCCGATTCCGGCAACGGGATTCAGCGGTGTGACGGTACCCTGCGGGTCAGTTACCTCAATTTCGAACTGAACGTCATTCATGGCCTGGCCATCCGGGCCACGAGCTCCAAATGTCAACTCAGTTGGTATGCCGGGGGTAAGATCGCGTGGACCAGCCTGAATCCAGACAGCCTGAGAATCATCGGTCTCCTTTCGAGTGAGCCAAAGAATCACCTGCCGCCAGAATCGCAAATGCTCCTCCTCAAACCCCTGCATTGCCCACTGCCAGGTGGTATCTCCAGCGAACGCCAGTACACGATTGCTGCCGGTGTTCTGACCAATCAGGAGCGGCAGACCTTCAGACGAGACTGCGAGCACCTGTGCGAGGGAATTGCGGCGTGGAGTCAGCACATTACCCCCTGTAAGGGGCGGGAGCGACTCCCAACGTTCTCGATTCTGCTCCGTCGCAGCAATCTGCAACACGTAGTGCGACAATCCGTCTCGTGACGGCAGCATGTTCAGAGCAGTATCGACGTGCTGATTCCGCTGTGGCAGTTCAACGGGCAGCAGGGATGCGATCCCGGTCTGTGAGTAACCACCCTGCCCAAAATTCTCTCGCCCGCCGATCATCATCAGCCCGGCACCCTGCGAGCAACAGCGGGCCAGATCCAGCAGTTGTTGCGGACGAAATACACTCGCTGGTACATCACCAATCAGAAAGGCGTCATAAGCACCTGGCACAAAATAGCGATCGGGAATCTCATTACGCCCGGCCAGCACGCCACCTCGAATTGCATGGAAATCGAATTGAATCCGGGTGCTGTCGTTGATCTTGCGCAGCCATTTCTGTTCGGAGCGAATGACGTCAAAGCAGGCCACTCGGATACCACCGCGACGAACCCGAATGATTGTCTCCACACGATTATTCGTCGTCCTCGCTTCGCCAGGCAGCGGCTCCGCTTCGACAACCAGTTTCAGCTCCCCTTCCTGTTCCGGGACCACTTCCAGGGGGACCACAAGTTCGGCTTCGTTCGTGTCCGGAATCACTTCCGAGACAGCTCCAACAGCACCGGCGTTGCTGGCTGCCTCCAGTGGTCCCGACTCACCATCACGCAGACCAAGACGGTTCTCGAGCAGCACTCTGAGTGTTACCGGCTGTCTGCTGACGCCGGCAGCCTTCAGACGCACTCTGATTGGCAAGGAGTTTCCCTGAAACACTTCTCGAGCCACGTCAAGATCATCAAGTGCCAGATCCAGACCGGCAGCTCCCGCCTGCGCACTTCCGAAGCCAACCGAATAAACTGGTTGCTGCAGACGGCCAAGTCGCCGCGCCGTTCCGACTGGATCGATGTCGGCTTCACCTGCAGCTGCCTGACGCCCGTCGCTGAACAGAAGTACTGCGGGCACTGAATCACGACCTGCTTCTTCTGCCGTGAGTTCCAGAATCCGTCCCAGTGCTGTCATGCTCCCTGCGCTTTCAGGGGAAGGTGTCTGCACTGGATTCAAGAGGTCGGAGAAGTCCCGCAGGCGAATCTCAACAGACTCAGCAAGCTGCTCCAGTTGCGGCTGAATCCGTTCCATCAACCGTAACAACGCCGCGCGGCGACTGCCGCCAGCTTCATCCTGTGTCTGCATACTCCGACTGGCATCCAGCAGAACGTACATCACACCCTGTTGTGAGCTGGAATCTGTTACGACGATTGCTGGCCTCAGCGACAGCAGCAGCAGCAATGCAACAACAGCATAGCGCAAGACGATCAGCAGGCGACGGCGAGAATGCTGCAGGTGAGCAATCCGTTGCGGATAGACATGGCGGGTGATCAGAACGACGGCAAGAAACACCAGCAGCAGCAGGGGCCATGACCAGACTGGATCAAACTGCAGCGACATAAACGATTAACCTTGTCACAGCAAAATGCCGCACCGGAGCATGAATTCCGGCGGACGGCACACCGACGAGCTCAGAAAACTGGCGAGCATGCCGCCGCAGCCCGCAGCGATGCCGTGCACGGCTGCAGCTTCCTGCCGTATCTTAGCGGAATCAGGCTGGTTTCCGAAGAGAGGGCTGTGGCGATCGCGACGAATGCTCACATTGGCAGCATGTCTGGCTCAGATAACGCCGTTTCTCGACTCAGATGACGCACATGAGGGGATGGCCACCGCAGATTTGACGGATTTTCAGCTTTTTTTGACTCTGCCGTGTTTACCGAAGCAACGATGATGAAACGCGTGGTTAAGGATCGATAGAATTCGTGGTGGATTTTTAAAATGCAGCCTGGCAAGCTCACAAATCGGACTTTAACACCTGAGCGAAACCTGACTGCCAATACTGTTGCCGATCGCCCCCACTTACCGAACGGACGTTCAGTTGTGCAGTGAACAGAACGTGTGAGATTCAGGTCTCAACCACGTTTTGCTCCGCACAGGACTGCATCCGCCCGGCAGGACGTTCAGGAATCAACCAGGACGGTCTGACTGGCACGGGACTCCTGTGAATTCTGGCCGATCAACAGTATGTTCGCTCTCCCGTCGGCTCTGCTGATGGTGCGACGTCGGAACATTGAATGAAGGAACCAAGATGCGACTTCCGCTGCCATTTTTCTTCAGTCTGCTTGCGATCCTTGCAGATTCTTCCCTGCTGCAGGGCAGTGAAATTCCTGTAGAACTTCGGGAACGCCAGTTGCAGCTTGACACCGCAGTCGCAAGCGTCGCAGAAGCAGTCGTAGGTGTTTTTGATGGTGCGGGAATCGGCAGTGGTGTGATCGTCAGCGCAGACGGCTACGTGCTCACCGCATCGCATGTTGTCGCTGGTTCAGCTCGACGACGGGGTCGTCGACAGCCATCAACCGTTACCATCTACGGACGCGGCGGAAAAGAATACTCGGCGACAGTGCTGGGCAGAAATGCCGACGCGGATGCCGCCCTGCTCAAGATCAGCAGCGACCCACCAGGAAACGCGGGGTTTCCATTTGCTCCGATGGGAAAGACAACTGAAACCACTGTCGGGGAGTGGTGTTTTGCCGCCGGGCATCCAGGTGGGTTCGACGAAGATCGTGAAGCTCCCATTCGAATCGGCCGCATCCTCTCCATCGGTTCGCGGACGGTTGTCTCAGATTGTGCAATCCTTCCGGGCGATTCAGGTGGTCCACTCTTCAATCTGAAGGGTGAAGTGATCGGGATCCACAGCATGATCACCAGCCTGATCATCGAAAACCGGCATGTGACGATCGACAGTTTTCACAGCGACTGGGATCGACTGCTCAACGGTGACCGCTGGGGCAAGCTCCGCGATCGTGACAATACGCTCACGGAATCACCCTTCTTCGGAGCGTTGCTGACCTGGCCTGATTTTGTTCCGACCGTCAAGCTGACGCTGGCGGATTCGCCCGCGCAGAAAGCTGGTCTTCAGCCTGGTGATGAGCTGGTTTCCATTGCCGGATCCCGCATCGCAGATCGGCTCGACCTGGGCACGACTCTGGCATTGCTGGAAGAAAACCAATCGGTGGATATCACCTTTCAGCGTGATGGTGTAGAGCAGCAGATCAAGCTGCAGACTGGCTATCGGGACGCGGAAAATCGAGAACTGGATGACGAGATTGAGGCCGCTCTTGAGCAGCAGCGTGAACAGGAGATCCTCGAACAACTCAGCGACAATCGACCAATCGGAAGGAATGAAAAGCGATCAGCGGAGCAACTCCGATTGTTCGCAGATCTTGCTCGCGAGCATGCTGGTGGAGTTGTTGCAATTCGTGATAACGCGTTGCTCGTCTGTCTGGGAACCGTGGTTTCAGAAGATGGCTATATCCTGACCAAAGCATCTGAACTCAAGGATACCCGAGACCTGTACGCGACATTTCCGTTCGCTGGCCGAGCGGACGTCACCATCCTTGCTCGTGACGTTTCATTCGATATCGCTTTATTGAAGGCTGACGTCGGTGAGCGTCGGCTCAAACCCGTCGAATTTCGTCAGACAGCGGCAACTGTCGGTGAACTCGGACTCCTGCAGGACCCACGCGGCAGGCCGGCGATTCCTACGGTCATCAGTGTGGCGTCTCACGCGATGCCGGATTCGGGTGTTGCTTTTCTTGGCGTTCAGCCGAGGACGACTGACAATGGGGTCTCGATTGAGTTTGTGGTTCCCGGCGGAGCTGCTGAACGTAACGGCCTTGAACAGGGGGACATCGTTCTCGCACTGGATAATCAGCCGCTGCAGTCGGACCGCGAGCTCATCAATCGGATTGGTGCAAAGAAGCCGGGTGACGAAGTCTCCATCCGACTGATGCGAGATGAAAAGATCATGACAATCGATGTGGAACTGACCTCGCGTTTTACTCATCGCAGAATCCTGCCGCTCTACGGTAGCGACGAATTACAGGGTCAGTACGCCAGCGTTTATGCGGGTGGCTTTCCGCGTGTTCTGGAGATTGACGCTGACGTCTATCCATCAAAGGTTGGTGGTCCGTTGCTGGATCTGAATGGAAAGGCGATGGGTATCGTGATCGCGCGGGCGGATCGCTACCCTACCTATGTAATCCCTGCTGACAGTGCCCAGGAGATTTTTCAGAAGCTACTGCAGAAGGCGAAATTGTCCGCAGCGGCGGCTGTTCCCTGATCGCCTCACTCCCAGTCAGACTGCCTGCCGCAGCCCATGCGCTTACTGCTGCACGTCAACTACTCAACGGATTTGTTTTTTGTCATACGAAATGCCAGGTAACGTCGACGATGTGGATCAGATTCCGCACGAATTCTGGATGAAGAAAGCCGTCGATCAGGCGATCGAGGCTTTTGATCATCAGGAAGTGCCGGTTGGTTGTGTCATCGTTCACCGCGGCAGAATCATCGCTGCCGCATGGAATCAGCGTGAAATGCTGCAGGATCCCACTGCACATGCAGAGATGATTGCAATCACCCAGGCAGCTGAAACGCTGGGATCATGGCGACTGCTGGATTGTGTTCTGTACGTAACACTGGAACCGTGTCCTATGTGTGCCGGGGCGATTGTGCAGGCCCGTATTCCGACTGTGGTCTATGCTGCGTCTGACCCCAAAGGCGGTGCCTGCGACACCCTGTATCAGATTACTTCAGATGAGCGTCTGAACCACACCTGTACGGTCATCGGTGGCGTCATGCAGGAAGATTCCCGCTCACTGCTGCAGGAGTTTTTCCGGCAACAGCGTGCACTCGGAAAAAAATAGCTGCGAGAACGGCCGATTGACGCTGCCGTAAGTTGATTCGCCGCTGACAGGAACCGGCAGAATCTGCCGAACCTCCGGCGAAGCGGCAAATCCTGCCGCTCAAATCAGCTTCGGTGGCCTCCAGCAGGATCCCCAGGAGCCAACACGGCAGGAAACCCACGCTCGACTTTAACAGGTATTGACCCATTTTTTCGAATGGGCTAAATCACCTTCGTTCGCAGCACGAATCTCGGCAGAAAACGCCAGTTGAGTTCTCAGGTCGGCAACTTTCTGCAGCTGCAAACAACTTGAGTCGGGCTCATTGTCAGACTCTCCTGTCCCTCCTCAACCCCCTTCGATTTGCTCCGGATGGCAGTCGTCCACGGCTGGATGATGCTGACTGGAAGTCCTGTCCATACTCTCCTCACGCGACAGTTTCTGAGGACTTGCTCGCGTCGATTATCCTCGCTTCAGGGAAGATACTCATGCTGCTCAGAAAACTCCCGGCGGTTCCCGTTGTCACATGTCTGGCACTGGTCATTTCAGGCAATGCTGCCGTTGCCCAGTTATTTCCAATCGGTGGTCTGATGCCTCGCCCCATGTATGCCGGCATGACCAACTGCTATCAGACAGTGCCGGTCACCAGTATGGTTGAATCGCGTGAGAAGGTTCAGGTGGGAACCTGGCAGACAGTCGAGGAAGATCGTGAATACACGGTCATGACACCAAAGACTGAATACCGCGAGGTGGAGATCACTGAGGTGAGCTACCAGACCGTTGTCGAGAATCAGCAGGTCACTCGTGATACGGGGCGCTGGATCACTCAGTATCAACCTGTGGCTCGTTATTCCCCGTATCAGGTTGATCCTCGACCGGGCGTAATCGGGTGGATGAATCGTACTGGCTACAGCATGCGAACTGCATTCACTCCGAACTACACGACAACACGACAGTACGTGCCGAACGTGACCACCTGCAATATCCCCGTCACCCGACAGGTTGCGGTTCCTCAGAAACGCGTTGTGCGTGTGCCGGAAACTCGCATGGTTGCAGAAAAGCGAGTGGAGCGAATTCCTGTTCGCAAACTTGTCTTCAACGAACAGGAACGCATGGTAGCACGTCCGCAGACAGTGTGGCAGCAGGTGCCGATGGGCAGTGCCACTGCGTTCAATACTTTCGGCTATTCCCCGCAGGTTGCCTATGTTCGACCGCTGAGCGGATCACAGACGGCGTCTCGCCCACAGCAGGATCCTGTGAGTACACGTTCCACACTGAACTCCAGCGGGACCGGCAACAATAAGGCGTTTCAGCGAACGGCTGAGGACACACCAGGAACCCAGGTGAACCCCTCCTCCTTTCAGCGTGATCTGCCAGCCACGAACGAAGCACCGGATTTCTCATTCCCGCAGGGACGACGTGAAAATCCAGCAGACAGCGAACAGTCCACCGGTCTCACATCGCAGCGGCAGCCTGCCAGATCCGGCTGGAGAGCAACACGTGGAACGCGTCTGAGCACCAACGTGACAAACACTGATCGGCCCGTCTCTGTTCTGACGGCAGTCACCACTGAGTGATCCGATCTTCCCAGCAGCTGCAGTTCATGCAGCTCAATTGAAGCCTTTCTCCTTTCTCCTTTCCCCCTCTCCTTTCCTGTAGTAGTGATGCGTCCCCTCGCGGCACCGGTATCATGCCGGTGCCCATTTTCTTGCGCTGACTGTATGTCCGCATGAGCCTGCTAAAAAACCGCTCGCCGATGGGATTTCAGCTGACTCCCCGCTGATTTTCTCCCGCGAACTCGAAGCAAACAGCTGTAAGCGATAGAATTCAGGCCGCTGAGACTGCCTGCATGCACTCGCCGCCGTCGCATCCCTGAAGAACGAGCCAAAGCATGACCTTGCCTGTAATTGAACCTGGAACAACACGTATTGGCTGGATCGGCACGGGTGTGATGGGACGCAGTATGTGCGGTCATTTGATCGACGCCGGCTACACCGCCACCGTATACAACCGCAGCCGTGAAAAAGCGCAGACACTGCTGGATCGTGGTGCCGCCTGGGCAGATTCGCCCGCTGAGGTTGCTGCAGCATCTGATGTGATCTTCTCCATCGTTGGCTTTCCTGCAGATGTACGTGAGGTTCTGCTGGGTCGGACCGGAGCATTGTCCGCTGCTGCCGCAGGATCCGTCCTTGTCGACATGACAACCAGTCAGCCTTCTCTGGCAGTAGAGATCCACTCCGCTGCGGCAGACAAAGGTGTGCATTCCGTGGATGCTCCGGTGTCAGGTGGTGATATTGGTGCGAGAAATGCCGCGCTTTCCATTATGATTGGTGGAGATCCTGCAGTGGTCGAAGCACTGCAGCCGCTCTGGGAAAAAATGGGAAAGACCATTGTTCATCAGGGGCCTGCGGGGTCCGGACAACACACAAAAATGGTCAATCAGACGCTTATTGCCAGCGGCATGATCGGAGTCTGCGAAGCTCTGATTTACGGATGGAAGGCGGGGCTTGATCTTCCCACCGTCATGCAGTCGGTATCCAGTGGTGCAGCGGGAAGCTGGTCGCTTTCCAATCTTGCGCCAAGAATGATCAACAACGATTTTGATCCTGGTTTTTTTGTGGAGCACCTGATCAAGGATCTGGGAATCGTACTCGGCGAATCCCGTCGTATGGGCCTGTTTATGCCTGGACTGGCTCTTGCTGAACAGCTCTATCAGGGACTGCGATCGCAGGGCCACGGTCGAGATGGCACACAGTCGCTGATCCTGGCACTGGCTCGGGCAGCCGGCGCTGACTGGAGAGATCGTCCGGCTCGAACAGACGGTTGAAGGTTTCAGGACCGCTCCCTGCTCATCCTGCACTCCGCTTCGGGAATCTCATGGCAGCAGAATTGCACTCCGCCTCGGAAGAATTATCCTGCTGACTGAAGCTGCAGTTTTACTCCTGAATCGACATCCTTGTTGCGGAATTTCAGGCATAAGTACTGCCGCTGACTCCGGTCGCCTGAATCAGAGAAGGTAGGAAGAACATGGAACGCCGTGGCGAGTTCTTTTCCGGGCTGTCAGTTGCACTGATTACCCCGATGACTGTGGATGGTTCCCTCGATGAGGCAATGCTGCGGAACCTGATCGACTTCCATGCTGCGTCCGGGACTGACTGTCTTGTCCCCGTCGGTACCACGGGCGAAAGCCCCACGCTGTCACACGAGGAGCACGAGCGTGTCATTGCGGTCACCTGCGAGTATTCAGCTGGCCGCATGAAAGTGATGGCCGGCACGGGGTCCAACAGTACGGCTGAGGCAGTTCGACTTACGGAATCTGCCCGTCAGGCCGGAGCTGATGGTGCCCTCATGGTGGCTCCTTACTACAACAAGCCGACACAGGAGGGCTTCTTCCAGCACTTCGCAAAGGTCGCCGAGACAGTCGATCTGCCCATTGTCCTGTATAACATTCCTGGTCGCACCGCGAAGAATATTGAACCGGACACCATCTGCCGCATTGCCGAAGCGTGTCCGTCTGTGGTGGCAGTGAAGGAATCGACGGGGTCAATGGACCAGGCATCTCAGATCCTGTCCAACTCTCCGCTCACAGTGCTTTCCGGTGATGACAGCCTGACGCTGCCACTGCTGGCTCTTGGCGGCAGCGGCGTTGTCTCGGTTGCCGGGAATATTGTTCCCGCTGATGTTCGGGCCATGATTACGGCGTGGCAGTCCGGCGATGTTGCTCAGGCACAGCAACTGCACCACAAACTGTTCCCGCTCTGTCGCGATATGCTGGGACTTTCCACCAACCCGATTCCCGTCAAGGCAGCAATGAAAATGCTCGGAAGGGATTGCGGAGACGTTCGGCTGCCACTGACTCCGCTTACCGCCGCGGAACTTCAGGCACTGCGAGCAACACTTAGTCGCTACGGGTTGTTGTAAGCCTGCTATTCCCGAAGGAATCCGTGGGCTGACGCTGATCTTGCCGCAAAAACTGGATCCGCTGTACCATCAGGTCTATGAACGTAGACCACAACAATCAGCGAGTTTTTGAAGGTCTGCCTTCAAATCCATACACTCCACGCAGCCCTCAGAACGGGAGAGCCGTTGCTGCGCGTACGCCCGTCCTGCAGACTCAATGCGGATCGGTTCGCCTGCTGCTGAGTGTTTTTCTGCTCTGCTGCTCCACGGACGTTCCGCTGGCTGCCCAACATACCCCGTTGCCACTGCCATCTGATTCCGAGAGCACGAATTCGCAACCGGTCTACGAAAGTCATTGGCAGGATCTGCTGGGCACTTCCTCAGAGCCGTCTGCAGTCGTTCCGTATTTGTACCGCATGCCCGCTTCCCCGACGCTGGGCTCACTCTTCAGTCTGACAGATCCGCAGACAACTGGCAGAGTTACTTCCGCAGCCCGACAGTCGGCCAGCGCTGACAGCGGATCCACTGCAACTGGTACAGCAGGCAGGCCTCACACGCTCAGCTTCTCCGCTCGATCCGCTTCACAGCAGGCGCGGTTACACGATGGCGTCTCTGGACAGACAACTGAGGCTGGTGGGACAGCAGGAAATGTCACCCTGCTCTCCGAAGGAGGCCAGGCACGTACACGTTCGGCCGCAGAGACACGGGTGATTCTACGGGGGCGACAGGATCCACCGCGACCTGGTGGCAGTACAGATGAGACGCAGAGTTCCAGCGAGAAGCCGGCGTTACTGACCGTTGTGGAAATTGAAACTCGGAAAGCGGCTGCCGCTGAATTACCTGATTTGTCAGAGGAGGATCAGGCTGCGATTGCCCGCCATTACCAGCGAGCGATTGAAAACATCGCGCAGCGTCTGGAAGCCGATCAGCTGACTGCAGAATACAAGGCTGATCGAGATCTGGCCCCGGAGCAGTCTGCATCACTCAGGCAACTGGCTGGCAATCCACCACCTGATAGCGCTCCGGAGATTGCGGCAGATGCGACATCCGCAGAAGTCGAGCAGATCGTCCTGCAGATGGAAGAGCAGATCTCACTGCAGAATGAACGAATGACGGCCTGGACGGAACGCTCGAGGATGCGCTCTGAGCGTCGCCCGCTGATGCCGATGCTGATTGAGGATGCCCGGCAGAAACTTACAGAAGCCGAGACAGCACTCAAGGCAATTCCTCCGGAGGGCGAAATGCCGGCGCTGACTGCCGCCCGCCGTACAGAGATCCAGACCGGCGTAGAACTGCTGCGATCCACCGTGGAACTTTATCGTGTGGAGCAGCAGCGTTTTGAAGCGCGTTCGGAATTACTACCGCTTGAGCGAGATCAGATTACCCGAGATCTGAATCTGGCCCAGCAAAGGCTGGAACAGTCACGGGCTGCACTCGCTGAAGCAAGGCGACGGGAGAATCAGAGGCAGGCAGAAGAAGCGCGTCTGAAGCTGCAGAACTCCTTCCCGCAGCTGCGCCAGCTGGCCGAAGACAATGCGGCTGTTGTCGCTCGCAGCAAGGAACTGCAGGAGCTGACACAGCTGAAGACACCGGAATACGAAAGCCTGCAGAAACAGCTCAAGAAGCTGGAGGAAGAATTTCACGATCTGCAGGAACGGGAACGACATCTTGGTCAGACGGCTGCTCTCGGCCAGGAACTGCTTGACGAGCGTGAGGAGTTAACCGACGTGTCGGTATTTCTCCGCAGACGACTCCGAACCATC
>JALRDR010000016.1 GCA_023262145.1 Planctomycetaceae bacterium
GCAAGGACCACGCTTTGGTGGAAACAAGCTTCCAGCAACGGGTTTTGGTGAAGTACCAGGGCATCTGCTTCACGGCAATCTTTCTGGTGGCCTTCCTGGCGTATCCTGCAGGACTTCTTCTGCTCGAAGATCCGGCACAGCACGGCTTCCATGCTGAGCATTCTGCCGTGATTGTCACTGGGATGGGGATGGTCGTATTTGGCAGTATGCTGCTCATGTCGGTCTGGATGTGGGTCAGCTACCACCGCGAGCGATTCAGGATCGATGAAGATCATCTGCAACTGATTACGGTGCTCCGCGATCGCCGAATTGCAATGCAGCACCTCGAACGAATCCAGTGGAGATGCACACCGATTGGCGGCAGCATTGTCTTTCATGGTAAGGAACAGCGAATCGCGTTTGACCTGTATGGTTACTCCCGTGAACACCGACTGCAGATCATTCAGCGAATTCGAGCATTGACACCGACGGTCAGTCAGGAGGGATGGAATGAGTTCTGTCTGCGGATTGCCTTGCCGCTGAAGACGGGGCTCCCCTCGCGGGCACATGTTCCTGAGGACGCTGAGCTGATCCGTATTTGCCGCAAACGGTACGATCGTGCCGCACTGCTGATCATTCCAGCGGCGACTGTGGCAGCCGTGTTGATTCAACAGCAACTGGGCTACTGGGAAGGCGTTGCTCTGCCAGTGCTGCTGTCTGGAGCATGGTTACTGTTGCGTTACTCCGTGCCCAGGGAAGGAATGCAGGTCGCAAGGATGCGTTCCACCACAGCAGGCCGAGTGCAACTGACCGCAATGGCGACTCTGATCCTGACACTCGTGGGAATGATCGCGGCAGCAGCACTCGGAATGCAGCGAGATCTGGTCTGCCTGGTGGCCTGCATTCCCGTGAGTCTGGTCCTTGTCTGGATGATGGTGAGTATGCATCGGGACGAGCAGCGACAGCAGCAGGACCGAACTGCCGCGGCGGCAGCAGCAGCCCATGACTTCGAAGACTTCGATTGACTGCCGCTATCGCCCCGTCCAGGCAGCAAAGCCAGACGCTGGCTTCACCACACGACAACCCGCAGTAAACTCCCGTGGTTGCCATCCACCTTACCCACAATTACCCGGAAGAATCTCCCGAAACGGATGGCCCTTAACAGGCTGACCCCCGTGCTGATAACGCCACTTTGCAATATGGATGGCCCCGCAGGTCGCCCGAATCGACGGGTACGTGAAACGACGGAAGATGTGGACGCGAAGTGGACATGGCAAGTGGGCCAATGGAGTGTCCGGGACCGACACGGAGGAACTGGGAACAGAACTTACGCGGGACCCCCGCATGGGCCGTAAAGGTCGTGGAAGGCCATCCCGCGGTCGCAGGTCTGATCCCGGGCGGGAGATGCTCCGGATCGCGGAGCAGAAACGACCAAAGCACCCTGAGGAAAGATCAGCCGTGACTACTGGGCCCCGACTGATACTCCGTCTCCGCGAGGTGGATTCGCACCAACTCCCAGCGCCGCCTGCGGCGGCGCTGGGAAAGGGTAAAAGGGCAAAGGGTTATTTCCGCAGCCGGCGGTAACCAAACACTAATGCGACACCAAGCAATAGCGCCATGCTGCCCGGCTCCGGCACCGTCGCCCCTCCGGCCACGGAAAGACTTGCGACACGGAAACCACGGGTGCCGCCCTCGAGCGCGGGGTCGAGGCTGTTCCGGGACGACGACGACAGGACGCTGGAGATGCTGACCCAGAGGCCGCCGCGGATCCCGCGAGCTGACGAACCTGAGTTGTTGTTCAGTGAAAACGCCGTCTCTTCCCATTCATACGCGTTGCCACCGAGCCCCATGATACCATACGGACTCAAACCCCCGGCCAACGTGATGTCCGCAGGGCCCGACTGTCCAGCGTACACCGCCGTACCCGCTGTCGTCCCGCTGGCGACCGCCGTCGGTGCCGTGTTGCTGCCTGTCGGATAGTCGTAATAAACATCGTTCACGGGATCGTAATATGCCGCCTTGTACCATTCATCCATGCTCGGAAGAACGTACGTCGCTCGTAAACTCCGGTAAGGATTACTCGCGTCATAGTCCAACGTGTCCCCTACGGTCCACGGAGTGATGTTGTCGTTTACTCCGCCTGTCGTGAAATTGTACGCTGCAGATCCTCCTGTGCTCGTATTCAGCCAGTTCACAAAACGCGCCGCCTCGTTCCAGCTGACGCTTGTCGCCGGCTTGTCCGGGCCACGTGTGTCCATCGTGATCACAAGCGAATTTGCCGTACCAAATTCGGAGTTGTACTTGACGATCATGTCCTCCGAGACTTCGTACTTACCCATCTGGTAAGTGTACGCCACCGAACCGGCTGGGTTCGGATTTCCCGTGGTGTCATCAGCGTTCCCCGGGTTACCAATTTCCACGAATTCCATCGTGAATGTATTAACGCCCGTGCCAAACGTGATCACACCAGCAGTGGCAACAGTGGACCCCGAGAGCAACGAAACAACGGACAACACAAGACTACACGGAATTCTCATACGTACACTCCTGACAAGGATAGCCACGACGCGAGGTCACCCCGCGTTCAACCACGACAAAATAAAGTTGTCGTGACAGCCAAGAGTCTTGTCGGAAGCTCTGTAACCCGCACAACCCGGATTGCCGAAAATTAAAGTACAATCATAACCACACGCGTGCAATCTGCATGTTGACATTAAAAAATGAAATTGTTTCTTTGAGAAAAGCCGTCGCCAGTTCGAATGATTACGACCTCAAAACGCGACTGCATGACTCAGACATCAGCCACCAGACAAGCCGACGTCATCGCGATGTCAATTAACCGGCGCCTTGCTTCAATGTCGTACGGCGATCCAGCGCCCCCACATCAATTGCCCTCCGTCCCCGTTGCCGAGCCGCCTCGCAGATCACTGCCGACAACGATCCCGCCGAGCACAGCAGCAGGTCCCACTCCTCAGCGAACAACTCGTCCCGCACGCGGGACCAGAACTCCCGCCTGGCTACCGTCTTGTCCGGGCAGTTGATCTTCGTCGCGATCGACCATAGAAAAGGAAAGCGGTGGGTGGCACCGGCCAGCGGTCCGGGAGTGAACGGCAACGATCAGTGAGCCAGCACTGTGGCACCAGCAGCGAAAGCAAATCAGCTCAACAAACCGAACACGCATCCATGGGTTTTCCCGATTCAAAATCGCATAGGTGCCAGCCACCCAGTGAGTAATTACCGACAGATGAGTAATCAGGTGGCTGGCACCGTTAAAGGAAAACCCGAGGTGTGACGTAACGTCCCCCATCAGCGGAGCGATCTGGATTCAGCGGGGCAGGGCAGCACAAGTTCGCCGCATTGATCGCAGCGCAGCAAAAAGCCCCTGTCTGCAGAAACTGCAGACAGGGGCCTTTTCAATTCAAAGCGACGAGGATGACTGATCAGTGAGCAGCAGCTTCTGAACCAGACACATCCTTCGCCTTGTAGCCACCTTTGCTCTTGAAGAACAGGATCAGCACAAGATAGAGCACGGCCATGGTGAGCGGGACGTATGCAGTCAGCCGCAAGGCCTGTCGACTACCTTCGATGCCCGCCTCTGCAATCGGTTGTTTGTCGTCTGCAGCAGTCGCGCTGGCGGTTGCCCACCACTCCACAAGTGCAGCGTGGGCCGCGTTCTCTTTTCCGTCTTTCGCGAGCAATTCTGTGACACGAGCCAGCTCTTTGCCGTCATCTTCCAACACCCCGACCTTCGCGCCATCAAGACCGGTCACCTTGTACCCAAGGAACTCGCTCTCCTGCGGTGCCTTATAACGTTCATAGACATCCTGGTGATCCTGCTGGAGGTAAGCAGTCGCGTTGTAGTCCTGTTTGAAACCGATACCCGGACCGCCCAGCATGCCTGCGGAGAGCATACCGACCCCACCGATAGCACCAATCGTGATTGCCCCCCCCTTGGGGAACTGCTCAGAGACGACCGCCAGCATCGTTGGCCAGAGGAAGGTCTTTCCGAGGGCATAGATCGTTGCAGCAATTACGCACTCAGTGACTCCATTGGAATTTCCGAGCATTGTCAGTCCCACATATCCCAGCACGCCACTGAGGCAAAGCAGGCCGAGGGGAGAAATCTTGTGAACAATCGGACCAGCAAAGAATCGTAGAATGAACATCAGAGCTGACGTGTAGACGAACAGCAGCAGACCATTCTGAGCGGACTCCATAATCGTTCCGGTAATCTTGGAAATCCATGAGTCCGTTCCAAGTTCCACGTAGCCGACCATGGCGTGCACGATCAGCAATACGATCATCAGTGGAGCAAACAGTTGCTGGACCATGCTGCCAATGCTGACACCAGCAGCACTCGCTTCAGACTTCGGAAATGCCTGTCCAAGCAGCATCACACCGTAGGCAACAACAGGTATCAGGAACAGTGACATCTGCACTTCCCAGGAAACTGGGTTTTCACCGTTCATGAAGGTGGAAGCCAGACCACCGACAATCAGACCACCTGGCCAGCCAGCATGCAGGATGTTCAGGTAATGCGTCTTGTCCTTTGGGAACAAGGTTGCCACCAGCGGGTTCACAACTGCTTCAGCAATCCCGTTACCAATCGCGAACAGGAACATGCCCCAGAAAAGACACTGGTAGGCCGCATCCTTACCACCAGCAGCAAACGCGGCCCCGGCAGCGAGAGTAAGCACTGCAGAAACGAGGTGGGTCAGAAATGCAAGTCCCATCAACTTGCCATAGCCGAGTGAGTCAGCAAGGAAAGAACTCAGCAGGATAATGATCCCGAACCCTGTCAGACCGCCACCGGTGATTCCCCCCAGTTCGGTCATTGTGAAACCGTATAGCTGTGCCCACTGGCCCAGAATCCCACCGCGGATGGAGAAACCCACCCCGGCAGCAAGAATTGCCATAAAGCCGGCCCACAGCAGTCGCTGTGCATTCGGGGCCGTTTGAGGACTTTGTTCAGACATGTGTGCGTTTGTCCTTTGCGTATCAGGTGGGAAGACCGCAGTTCCGTAACAGTCAGATCGACAACAGTCAGATCGACGGCACAGAACGGCTGCCGCAGGAATTCCGCTGCAGCAGGGCAGGCAGAAAGTATTAAGAGCAGCCGAATGCTAACGGGATTCCCCCTGAATTTGCAATCCGCGGTCGCCCCTGACGCTCGCCAGAAGGACGTTTTGGGAGGAATTTCAGCCCTGAGCCGCTCGCAGTGCCCGGATCAGCCCGGAAGCCTTGTGCAGAGTTTCCCGATACTCGTCGAGCGGATCCGAATCCGCCACAATCCCCCCGCCCACAGGGAAATGCAGCCAGCCGTCCCTGAGCGTAAACGTACGAATCAGAATACTGCTGTCAAAATCACCCTGCGGACCCAGATAGAACAGACTGCCGCAGTAGGCGCCTCGAGTTGATCGCTCCAGCTCCGCAATGATCTCCATGGCCCGAATTTTGGGAGCTCCGGTAATCGATCCGCCGGGGTAACTTCCGGCCAGCAGATCCCATACCGTACGGCGTTCGCCCAACTGTCCACAAACCGTGGAAACCAGGTGCAGAATCGTGGCAAAACGCTCAATCTCGCAAAGACCAGTCACCTTAACCGATCCCACCGCGCAGGAACGCGAAAGATCATTTCTCAGCAAATCCACGATCATCACATTTTCTGCACGGTCCTTCGGGCTGGCATGCAATGCATCCCCGGCAAACAGGTCGGCCACCGGAGATTTCAACCGCCGCCGTGTGCCCTTGATCGGACGCGTTTCCACAACTCCCGCAGCGTTCACTCTCAGAAATCGCTCGGGAGAAGCACTGATCACCGCGACGTCTTCATGCGCCAGCAGACCACAGAACGGAGCAGGGTTCTGCGCACGCAGACTGTGATACAACTGCACCGAATCGCCGTTCCAGGGAGCTACCAGTCGCTGGGACAGATTCGCCTGAAAAATATCCCCCGCGCGAATGTAATCGATCACACGCTGCACCGTAGCCACGTACTCCTCGCGACTGAACTCCGAATAAACGTGCGAGGTCGGCTCAATTCTCTGAAATCCGGAACCCGGTATTTCGGCCGGAGCCGCCGGCGGTGGAGCAGGAACCGGGCCCCGCTGCAGTCGCTTCAGAACCCACTCCCGCCGCTGAATCACAGTCATTGATCCGCACAACGAGTCCGGCAACTGCAATGTTGCCAGCAACAGTCGATCTTCCAGATGATCAATGATCAGCGCCCAGTCGAACAGCCCGGCCAGCAGTGCCGGTGTCTGCAGATGATCCTGCTGTGGGCGAGGCAAACGCTCAAACGCCTCCCCCAGTTCGTAACTGAGTAATCCGGCTATACCACCACAAAACGGCGGCAATCCGGGATCTCCATGACCCAGCGACTGTATCTGCAACTGCCACTCTGCCAGCCGAGCAAACGGTGCACTCCCGTACTCCGCTCGGTCAATGCGTTCAACTGCCACCGGATCAGCAGTGAGGATCGTGTAACGAGCATCCCGCTCCCGGTGATGCGCAGCACTGTCCAGCAGCAGCAGAAACGGCACATTACGAAAACAGGCCAGTATCTCTTCGACAGTGTGCTCTGATTCCAGTTCCTGAACGCTGACTGACACGACTTCCCAGACTCACTAAATGTTGGTGACGGTCCCTTCATGCATTGTATGCGCGGATGCGGTTTGTGTCTTGTCAGCGGATGCTCGGTTGTTGATCAACAGAACTCCGACGCTTTTGCACACCACCTGCAGGACAGTCGCAATCCGGCGAGATGTTACTGATCGTCGTTCAGCCAGCGCCCGGCTCAGCACCCCGTACGCACAAACCCACAGCGACGTCCATCACGTTTGTGTGCGTCGGACCGGTCCGCAGGAGTCCACCAGTGCGGGCAAAAAAACTCCACGAGTCATGCCGTTGCAGGAACGACCTCAAGTCCAGCCCCGCCAGTTCCGCACGCAGCAGGACGTCACTGTCAAAAAACGCTCCGGCGGCATCAGTCGGACCGTCTTCTCCGTCAGTACCTCCGCTGAGCAGCAACCGGGCATCCAGGGAATCACATCCCAAAGTCGCATCTGCGGCTGCCAGTACAAATTCCTGATTACGGCCGCCTTTCCCGGCCAATCCCCCCGCATCGGCCAGATTCACCGTTGTTTCTCCGCCAGCAAGCAGACAACACGGCGAACTTCCACTATCGCTGTGCACCTGCAACTGCCCCAGAAACTCCCGACCAGCGGCAGCAGCACTTCCCTGCAACGGATCTTCCCGGACCAGTGTGCGGTACCCGAGCGATTCGGCCATTCGCGCAGCAGCGGTCAAAGAAAGCTGATTCGCTGCCACGATCGTATAATCAAGTTCCGGCAGTGCTGACCCGGCTACGTACCCGCGTATGACATCCTCGATACTGGCAGAAATCCGCTCCGGTGGCAGGTAACGAGACAGCACCTGCAAAGCCCGCTCAGGATCAGGCTCGCGCGCCGTCACTGGACCTGAGGCGATCGTCTGCGGTGGATCGCCGAGCACATCAGAGATCACCAGGGCGCTCAGGAAGCCGGCTCGACATGCACGAGCCAGTCCGCCGCCCTTCACCAGTGACAGATGAGTCCGCACCAGATTCAGCTCATCGATCGTCGCCCCCGCGAGTGACAACAAACGCGTAATCAGCAGTTTCTCATCGAGCGAAACGCCGGCGATTGGGCTGCAGAGCAGGGCACTGCCCCCACCGGAAATCAACACC
>JALRDR010000038.1 GCA_023262145.1 Planctomycetaceae bacterium
GACAAATGAGGCTTGCGGCTGAATCCGGAGATGAATGCTGAGGTAATGCAGCATCACGGGAGGCCACCAGGGCTTTCCAGCCAGATCCGAGCGAGAAAGTTTGGACCAGAACCGAGCGTCATTGCAGAGTGAACTGGCAGCGACGTGATCGGGATGCGCATCCTGCCAGTAAGGCGCCAGAATGATCTGTGGCTGCGTCTGTCGAAAGACCTCCGCCAGAGCTCGACGGTTCTCCAGAGAAGCTTCCAGAGAGCGATTGGGAAGTCCCAGATTCTGTCTCCAGTGAAGTCCCAGTGCAGCGGAGGCTGCTGCTGTTTCCTGCTGGCGAATCTGCAGGGTCCCGTGAGGCGTGGGTTCTCCGCTGGTCAGGTCCAGCACGCCAACCCGCAGATTCTGCCGCAGCGAGAGGGCAATCGTCCCACCTATGCTGATTTCCGCGTCATCAGGGTGAGTTGCGACCACGAGAATATCAAGAGCTGACATTGGTGTGCCCATATTGTCTGATCCTGCAGTTACAGTCTGTCAGGCATTTGTGCCGTCAGGTGCCTGAGTCCGATCCGGTTGTCCTGTCCGATCCAGTTGTCCTGTCCGTGCTCGGAGCGGGGCCAGGCAGTACTCGGGGACCGGTGTGGTCAGAGTTTACACGGCAGGGAGAGAATCACATGCGCCGGGTTGCAATTCCGCTGACATTTCTGCTGCTGAGTGTAATGACTGCCGGCTGTGCCCTCCTGGAGGCACCACGCTCCGCGACACGCCGCGTCACTCGCATGTTTACTCCCAATCCCACAGACTGGACCGATTCCGGCACGGAGGACAATGGTGAATGGGACTTCGTGGGCGATGAGGGGCGAGCCGGTTACACGCGTGAACAGGATCCGGATCCCTGGTACGGGCGTTACCTGATGTCAGAGAAGGCGCGGGCGATTGAACGCAATTTTGGTGTGGACTACTGAACCCGGTTCGTGGGCACTTAGTGTCTTCTGCAACCGGATCTGAGCGGGCAGTGATGTATTGCTGCAGTGTTCAGGTCAATTCTCGTCCGGCATCTGCTTCCTCACCAGTTCTGTGCACATGAATTCACCCTCCGGTCTGCTCTGTCTGAACAAGCCCGCCGGTATAACCTCACGGGATCTCGTCAACCGCATCCAGCGGGTCCTGCGTCCGGCGAAGGTTGGGCATGCCGGGACTCTGGATCCCATGGCCACGGGAGTTCTGCTGGTCGCCGTCGGCTCGGCAACGCGGTTGATTTCGCATCTGCAGCAGCGTGAGAAAGTTTACGAGTCGGTCTTTGAGCTGGGCTGCAGCAGTGATACTGATGACATCACGGGGGCGGTCACTCGACATGCGGCTCCGGACAGAATTCCCGATGAGTCTGCGATTACGACAGCGCTGCGGGAATTCACGGGGCAGATACTTCAGCATCCTCCGGCCTTTTCTGCAGTGCACATTCAGGGACGCCGTGCCTATGAACTCGCGCGGCAGGGCAACGCAGTGATCCCGAATGCCAGAACCGTGGAGGTTCAGGAGATCACAGTTCACCGCTGGGAATGGCCTGAACTGTCGGTGCGAATCCGTTGCGGCTCCGGGACCTACATTCGCTCCATCGCCCGTGATCTGGGAATCCGGCTGGGGTGCGGCGGGTTGATGAGCAGTCTGCAGCGAACTGCGATCGGGGAGTTTCACCTGGAGCAGGCTCTGGATTGTGAGGAGCCGGATCTCCAGCAACTGGCCACGGCACTGATTCCTCCCGTGCAGCTGGTCGGAACGATGCCGCAATACTTCTGTGACGACGAAGCGTTGACAGAACTGCGTTGCGGTCGACGGATCCGACTCACCGCAGATCAGGCCGCAGAATTCTCAGCAGATTCGAGTGTGGCTCTGATTTCGGCAGATCGACGGCACCTGCTGGCTCTCGCGGAAGTGACAGCCGAGGAACAGCTGCAGCCCAGAACTGTATTTCAGCAGGCGGTTGCT
>JALRDR010000121.1 GCA_023262145.1 Planctomycetaceae bacterium
GATGACGACGACGACGACGACGACGAATTCTGATTCCTGCTGGTTACCGCGGATTTCGAGCGGACCTGCCAGGTTGAGTGCTGAGCCGCAGGGGACAATCCGAGGAGTTGAGGCGTCTGGTGCCGTGGGGGCAAGCCGGCAATCCTGTAGCGGAACATGGCCTGTCGGAGGAACCGGGCGCACCCGGACTCAGGTAAACGTGGCTTCAGGCGTCTGTAAGTCAGGGCAGGAAGGCAGAGCAGCAAGTCAGGGCAGAATCCTGTCGATGATGCGCGAGAGAAGCATGGGCCTGTGCATCACTGATACAACCTGCGTGCAGCCTTTGCACTGCAGTGGCATCTTCCAGGCAAGGCCATAGATGACCCGTCGGAGCAATCCCTTTGCTGGCCGTAGCGATCCGACCTCATTACAGTAAGGACAGTCTTCACCGTTCATTACAAGCATCGTGTAGTTCCCCGCCACTTTCAGGGTCTGGTGGTCCCTGTACGTTGAATCAGCCCCGGCGAATCGGCAGTACAGCCGGCAGATTCGGTGTTTCTGATTGAGGTGCAACAGTAGTAATTGCAACAGTAGTAATGAGGAGCAGGCAAGGTCTTGAGCACCCTGAGGGTACAACTTGGGGCAATGCGATCGCATTTTGAGACAGGCGACGTATCGGATGCAAGCAGGGACGCAGGCGAATGCTGTTAATTGCGAAGATTCTGCCTGCCTTTTCTAAACGATTTTTTACTTTCTGGCGTTTCGGTCAGTAGGATTAAACCGGGATTGGATTGTTGTCGCCCGGATGGGCAGCAAGTGAGACTGGAGGGGATTCCGATGGCAGGATTTCGAGTTGCGGTGCTGGGAGCGACGGGCCGGGGGAATTATGGCCACGGCATTGAAACGGTCTGGCGGATGCGAGCGGATTGCGAAGTCGTTGCTGTCGCGGATGCGGACCCCGGGGGGCTCCAGTCTGCGGCTGCTCGGCTGGGGGTGACAGCAGCATATGCCGACTATCGAGAACTGCTGCAGGAAGTTCGACCGGACATTGTGGCAGTCTGTTCCCGCTGGGCGGATCAGCATGCGGCAATGATGCTGGCATGTGCTGAGGCGGGCTGCCACATGTATGTGGAAAAGCCATTTTGTCGCACACCGGCGGAATCCGATCAGATTATTCGTGCCTGTGAGATGCGGCATCTGAAAGTCGCGGTGGCTCACATTTCCCGCTGGTCGCCTCAGTTGCGTATGGCGGCGCGTCTGATTCGTATGGGAGAAATAGGCGAGATTGTCGAGATGCGAGCGCGCGGCAAGGAGGATTCCCGAGGAGGTGGTGAGGATCTTTGGGTGCTGGGGACACACGTGCTGGATCTGATGCGGATGGTGAAAGGGGATCCGAAGTGGTGTTCGGCAACGCTGACAGTTGGCGGTAGTCCGGTGACAGCTGCAGATGTTCTTGAGGGCAACGAGGGGCTGGGGCCTTTGGCTGGGGACCGGGTGGATGCCAGCTTCGGGTTCAGCGATGGCGTGGTGGGACACTTTGCATCGAGGCGTCCGGCTGCCCGCAGCGGCGTGCGGCCTGTGAGTCGGTTTGGGCTGCGTATTTACGGGACCGCAGGAGTCATGCACCTCGGATCGGGCTACGGGACTCCGGCATGGCTGTTGCGTGATGCGGAATGGGGCAGCGTGGCGAATACAGCGGGGTGGATCCCGATTACCTCAAAGGGAATTGGTGTGGAGGAAACGGATCCGGCCAGTGGTTATGACGGTGGAAATGCGGCGGCTGTGGAGGATTTGATCCGTTGCATCCAGACTGACCAGCAGCCTCGGTGTTCGATGTACGACGGTGCAGCCGCTGTCGAGATGGTGCATGCGGTGTTTGCCTCACACTGCGCAGGCGGTCGGGTGAGCTTGCCGCTGCAGGAGCGGGGCAATGCGCTGGCGAC
>JALRDR010000133.1 GCA_023262145.1 Planctomycetaceae bacterium
ATCTCCTTTGGATCTGATTGAAACTAAGACTATTCCACGCGTTGGTTGAAGGTTTTGCGGCTGCAGAGGTGATAATCCGCTGGAACCGGCCGAATTGGAAGTTGCCAGGCAGCAATTCCGAGGTCAGCCGCTATTTTCCCCGCTGAGCAGCCTGGAATGATCTTCGTTCTTTAGTACAGTCTGCGCCCCAACAGAAATTGGCGTCCACCATGCCGACGGCGTACTGGGCAACTCGCAGCGTCGGCACGCAGACTGTTCCGCCGGTGGTCTTTTGCCGGCCGTTTTTCAGCCGGCAGACTGAATTGCGTAAAGATCCTGCGATGTCGTGGCATTTGCCAGTCGCAACAGCGTAAACACAGCCGCTGTTGAGTGATCGCCCGCGTGCAACCATGAGAAGCTGATCGAGGTCCAAGATGTCAGAATCGGCAACAAGTTCTTCAAAGCAGCAGGCACGGAAGCAGGCCAGCCACGACAGATCGCGGAATTCCCGCGCAAACGTTCAGATCCCATTTTTGCTGCTCCTGCTGGCAGTCTGTTTCCCGTGGTCATTGCAGTTATGGAGCAGGCAGGCTGGCCAGTCGTGGGTGTGGGTATTGCTGGTCGGGCAGGCCCTGCAGATGTGGATCTATCGTCCACGGCCCCTGCAGACAGCAGGACTATCGATTCTGTCGCTCGTTGCGGTGATCCTGAGTTTCTTAGTGCTGTTCACCTTCGCTGTCGTTCGTCAGAGCTCATGGCTCGCTGCAGTTGCGCAGCTGATTCCGCTCAGCGTAATCCTGAGCGTCATCTATCGCGGCGGCGGTAACACAGCGTGGGCGTCCGTTCTGGTCCTGCCGATCCTTATTGTCGGAGTGCCGGGGACGGTTACGGAAATTCTGACTCGGCGGCTGCTCCAGCCGATGATGCGATCAGCCAGCATCCAGCTCAGCAATTCCGGGCTGATACACGATCCGGATGGATTTGTTGTGCGCACTCTGGAGCGTGAGCTGGATATTCAGCAGGTGCTGTTGCATCCGCTTTCGTGGCCATTCTTTGCAGTTGCCGGAATCATTACACTTGGCATTCTGAAGCGATCGTTCGTGCAGCAGCTGCTGTGCCTGCCCCTGCTGCTGATCAGTGGCGTCTGTCTGGCATGGCAGGTCATCATCCGCAGTGCTGCTTTGTTGAATTCCGACTCGTCGATGGCAGGGGTGTTCTGGAGTATTCTGATCTGGATTATTCCGGCGACGCTGACAGCAGCGTCACTTTGCTGTGGGGTCATATTCCTGACGACTACCGTATCCACTCGCAAGGAACGAACCACCGGACCACTTGGTGTACTCTGGAATCGTCACGTCTCGGCAGATCCCCGATCATGGGCGGTCCCATTACGATTTCTGGACCAGCAGGACAGACTGATCTCCCCGCTGATCCTCATTTCTCAGTTTACCACCAACTGGATCTACAGTCGCACAGGATTTTATCTGGCGTTCTTTCTGCCCGGGCTCTTTGCGCTACTGACTGTGCGAGGGGAGATTCGCGTTGAGGAAGACGCACTGAACAGACAGTTTGAACGATATGAAGAACTGCTTGCCGATGTTTCCACGGAAGACAATCCGGAACTTCGCACTCTGATCATGAGTGCCATCCTGCACCAGAATCCGGGCCGAGATGATATCCTGCTGCAGCTGGCGGAACTGGAATGGGAGAACAACAAGAAAGATTCGGCCTATCAGCGTATTGTCGACCTGACCGGATCTGGACCACGCGGTTACCCGGAAGCACACTTCTGGCTTGCCGACAATGCACTCTCAGAAAACCCCTGGAAGAAACTTGATATTCAGCAGATCATCTTCCATCTTCGCGAGGGGATTGCACTTCGACCGGACAATCTGGAGCGAAAGAAACTGCTCGGCAGTCTGTACGTGCAGGAACGCGAACTGGTTCTGGCTGATGCATTGTTTCTTGAGCTGTGTGGAGAGGATCCCCGCTACTGTCTGGAGCTGGCCGCCGTCCGCGTGATGCTGGGCATGGATGTTCGCGCTGACGAGGAACTGCAGAAGTTTATTGGACTGGCTGAGCTGGAGGTCGAGAAGAAGCCGAACGACCTCGACCTGCGGATCCGGGTGTCAAATGTGCTGATTACCTTCAGGTCACTCAGCGAAGGGCGGCGGATTCTGCAGAGCGTTCCGGAAGAGCTGCAGACGCCGGAATTAAGACGCTCGCTTGCCACGATGCTGTTGCAGGATTTCTCACGCCGCTGGGGTGGTGGAAATGACCTGCAGTCTGCCCCGGTTCTGTTACAGGAAATTGCCGGACTCGATACCAGTTCAGTGCCGTTCCTGCATGCTGTTATGAAGGCTCTGCAGCAGGGGGCTTTGCTCGAACTTCCTGACCGCGAAGGCATGACTCAGGCCTGGGAGGACTCCGAAAGTGGCGTGGCAGAGAAGGAACTTGGTCATGCCTTACTGCAGGTGATTGTTGATTCTGAATCCGGATTACTGGTTGAACTTGTGGATCGCGTGGCGATCCCTGCGGACATCCAGCTGGATGCCGTCAAGCTGCTCCGATACCGCGATGCAACAGCGGAAGCGGACAAGCTGGCAGAGAAAATGCTCGCAAACCTCGACAACGTTAAGGACGAGCGAACACGGTTAATTGCCGGGATTTCAATTCTGACAGCACAACAAAGATTTCCTGAAGCACTCGAACTGCTGGAGACAAATGAGGAACTCTCTGAGTCCGCAGCCGGTCAGCAGAAACGCAGCAGTATCTACGTTGATCATTTTGATCAGCTGGCAAAATACCCAGGCCTGTTTCACCCCGACATGCTGCTCTGGGAAGTTGTTGTTGACGATGAAGAACAGGAATTGCAACTGCTCCAGTTGCTCACCAACGCAGTCCGCAACAAGGGTGAGATGCGGCCGGTGTTGCAGAGGCTTGTCCGCATCAGCCCGAAATCAGAAAAAGCTGAACTGGCGCACCAGCAACTGCTGGCCGTTATTCGCACCCAGTCCAGCATGGAACTGGAGTACTTCTCAGCCCGCGGCGTGCAACTGGCTACTCAGAAAAACTACGACGAAGCTCTTAGCAATCTGAGGATTGCATACAAAATCGCCCCCAGGCCCGGTCCCGCATTGCTCAATAACCTTGCTGTCTGCATCGCCCGCTCATCCACACCCGATGGGGCAGAGGCACTCACCCTGATCGATGAAGCAATTCGGCAGGTTCCTGAGGGGGCGAACTTCTACGCCACGCGCGGAGAGGTTCACCTGCTTCTTGAGCAGCCTCACGCTGCGACCGCGGACCTTGAAACCGCCATCCGAATCGACCCTCGAAACTTCGAGGCGTGGTACTATCTGTCGCTGGCACGCGAAAAGCTTGGCGACGCACCGAGGGCCCAGGAGGCCAGGGAGCGGTTTAATGCGCTGCGGGAAGCTGTCGAATAGCCCAAACTCCGCCCAAAAATGAACAAATGAACACGCCAAAGGGCTCCTGCTGCGCAGAAAACAATCACACGCATGGAATTTACGCACAGACAGAAAAAACGCCCGTAATTCGTGCAGCCTGCTGCCATATCGATCACGCAGTCGCAGTGGCACTGTGAGGTCCCCGTATCTCAGCCGGCCCAAAAGCTCCTGCAGCCGCTGATTTTTCTCGCACAGATCGCATTGACGCACATTTTTTTTGCACACCACTCAGCATTTGGCACAGTGCTTGCTCTCCTGCATCTCCAATGATCGACGGGCGGTTTCGTCAGCACCGTCGAATTTGGAGATTCAGTTTTGAGGAACAGGCAATGATGGGTCTATCGAGAATCCTGCGGGGATTGATTCCCGTGTTGCTGGTGACGGTGTCACTGAGCACAACTGCGTTTGGAGTGGATGAGGTAGTAGCAGAGGCGGCTGTGGAGGCTGTGGAGGCTGTGGAGGCTGAGTCTGCACCGGAGTACTACGAGAAGGCTGAGATTGATTACACAATCAACACGCTGGTCATGTTTGTGTGTGCAATTCTGGTGCTGTTCATGCAGGCCGGATTCGCGATGGTGGAGGTTGGGCTGAACGCAGCCAAGAACGCCGTCAACATTCTATTCAAGAACCTGATGGACCTGTCTGTCGGCGTGCTGCTCTTCCTCGTGGTCGGATACGGTCTGATGTATCCGGGTGGCGAGTATGAGGGCAAGTGGTTCGGGTTTGGCGGTTCATTTGTC